>CAMWWW010000137.1 GCA_947178015.1 uncultured Clostridia bacterium | reverse complement strand
GATGGAGCTTCTGGAAAACGACAGCTTTCAGACGTTTGATCCAGAAGGGAAGCTTGCAGCAGCAGAGAAAAATCTTGCGCGGCAGGCAAAAGAAGCTGCCCCCAAAAAAGAACATCATAAAAAGGAGCACAGTTAATCTATGGAATTACTTGTACATTACGAAGAAAAGCCCTGTTATGAGATTGTGACAGAGATAAATAATCAAAGGCTGCCAGAAAAATTAAGCGCTATGTCGATAAAGAACCGTAAGCTCTGCATTGTGACAGAATCCAATGTAGGGCCTCTTTATGCAAAGAAGATACAAGCCTTGCTTTCTCCCTATGCAAAAACAGTGATCCTACACACCTTTCCGGCGGGAGAGGAGAATAAAAATCTAAATACGGTTCAGGATCTATATCGTGATCTGATCGAGCACAAATTTGAGCGCTCCGATATGCTGCTTGCTCTGGGAGGAGGCGTCACGGGAGATCTGACAGGATATGCCGCGGCAACGTATCTGCGCGGCATAGATTTTGTTCAACTCCCCACCTCTCTGCTGGCTCAGGTAGATTCCAGCATCGGCGGCAAAACGGGCGTAGATTTTGATTGTTATAAAAATATGGTAGGCGCCTTTTATCAGCCAAAGCTTGTTTATATGAATCTTGCGACATTAAAAACGCTCCCTGAGAGAGAATATCTATCTGGCATGGGAGAAATTATCAAGCATGCATTGATAAAAGACGGGGCATATTACCAGTGGTTAATGGATCATCTTTCTGCTATACGAGAGAGGGATCTATCTATTCTTGAGGAAATGATCTGCAGGAGCTGTGAGATTAAGCGCGCTGTGGTGGAGAATGATCCAAAGGAGAAGGGGGAGAGAGCGCTTTTAAACTTTGGGCATACCCTTGGACATGCGATAGAGACACGGAAGATGGAAACGGCGGATCAATCCAACGCGCCTCTTCTTCATGGAGAATGTGTCGCTCTTGGTATGCTTGCGTCCATGCAGATAAGCAAGGAGCGAGGTTTGATTGATCCGGCTCTTTGTCAGTCAGTCAAAAAAATGTTTTTGGATCTGAGGCTTCCTACTACCGTGTCGGGTATTACAGCAGATGATGTGATACAGGCAAGCAAAAATGATAAAAAAATGGAAGCTGGCAAAGTGAAATTTATCTTGCTTAAGGGCTGTGGAACCGCTTTTATTGATCGCACTGTCACAGAGGCGGAAATGAAGATGGCGCTTGCGTCTATATTGGAGGAACCAAATTGAATAACACCGCTTTACGTAACAAAAAGAATGGCATCTCAATGCTTTTTCTCTTTTTTGCCGTACTTATTCTGACGATACTGGATCAGTGGACAAAGCAGCTTGCCGCTCGTTCTCTGAAAGAACAGCCGATTGTGTTGATAAAAGGAGTATTTGAGCTTACGTATCTGGAAAATCGAGGAGCAGCTTTTGGCTTGTTCCAGAATCAGAGAATCGTATTTCTGCTTATTACGCTAGTTGTCATTGTCGTTATTCTTTTTCTATATTGGAGGATACCAAAAAATCGGCGCTTTTTTCCACTGAGAATCATTGGCGCAGGATTGCTTTCTGGGGCGATTGGAAATATGATTGACCGCTATTTTTATGGATATGTTATAGATTTTTTTTATTTTAGCCTGATTGACTTTCCTGTTTTTAATGTGGCAGATATCTATGTCACCGTTTCCATGGCAGCTCTTATTGTTCTTTGGTTATTTTACTATAAAGAAGAAGAATTCGATTCCCTGTTTCCAAAGAAAGGCTAAGAAATTAGTTTCTTTGGAAACAGGCCGAGCATAACAAAAAGACCGGAGGATAATGATATGAATGAAAGGTTCTTTTATGTGACAGAGGAGGAAGAGGCGGAGCGGATTGATAAATATATCTCTTCTGTGGCGGAGGAGCTTACCCGTTCCTATATTCAAAAATTAATAAAAGAACAGGCTGTCCTTGTCAATCAGAAGCCTGTCAAGGCAAGCTATGTGGTATCTCCCGGCGATCAGATTCTTCTTATGGTTCCGCCGCCCAAAGAGCTGTCCGCACTTCCCGAACCGATTCCTCTTGCTATTCTCTATGAGGATACACAGGTGATTGTGGTAAATAAGCCAAAAGGCATGGTGGTTCATCCGGCAGCAGGACATACAACGGGTACCTTAGTCAATGCACTTTTGTACCACTGTCAAAATGAGCTGTCCGGTATCAACGGTGTGCTGCGTCCCGGTATCGTACACCGAATTGATATGGATACCACAGGCGCGCTTGTCGTGTGCAAGACAGATGAAGCACATGCCGCTCTCGCTGTACAATTAAAGGAGCATACCATCACGCGCTGCTACCGGGCCATTGTACATGGAAATATAAAAGAAGAGTGCGGTACCATCGATGCGCCGATAGGAAGAAATCCAAAAGACAGAAAAAAGATGGCGGTTGTCGCAAGGGACGCATCCTCTGGAAAACATGCCGTCACACATTGGAAGGTTCTGGCTCATCTAAAAGGCTATACCTATATGGAATGTCATTTAGAAACTGGGCGAACCCATCAGATCCGCGTTCATATGGCCTCGATCGGACATCCGCTTTTGGGCGATGTTGTATATGGACCCTCCAAATGTCCCTTGTCAGGACTTACCGGACAGACCTTGCACGCTATGACGCTTGGCTTCCTGCATCCGGCAGACGGGCGTTATATGGAATTCACGGCGCCTCTGCCGGAATATTTTAAAAATCTTCTTACAATGTTACAAATGTAGTGTAACAATATTTTGACAATTCAGGAATTTTGTTCTATACTATATGTAAACATGCTGCGAATGGAATGGCAAGCGCATGAAAGGAGAGATAGGTATGAGCAATTTAGTGATTACGATAGGAAGACAATACGGAAGCGGCGGAAGACAGATAGGTCAGCAGCTAGCAAAGGAGCTTAATATAAAATGCTACGACAAGGAACTGCTGGCTCTGGCAGCTAAGGACAGCGGACTTTGCCATGAATTGTTCGAGACGCATGATGAAAAGCCGACAAACAGTTTTTTATATTCTCTGGTTATGGATACCTATTCTATGGGCTACAATTCAACCGGCTACGTGGATATGCCGCTTAACCACAAGGTATTTCTGGCACAGTTTGATTCCATTAAGAAATTAGCAGAAAAAGAATCCTGTATTATCGTAGGACGCTGCGCAGATTATGCGCTGGAGGAGCATGAGGGCACGATAAGCGTCTTTATCCATGCAAGACTGGAAGACAGAATTCGAAGAATTCGAAGAATCTACAGTCTGGCAGATGACAAGGCAAAGGATCTGATCTTAAAGACAGACAAGAAAAGAGCAAGCTATTATAATTACTATTCCAGCAAGAAATGGGGCGACGCTAAGAGCTATGACCTGTCGCTGGACAGCTCCCTTCTTGGAATTGACGGATCGGTGCAGCTTATCAAAAAATTTATAGAGATAAAAAAGCAGAAAAATAAATTTGAATAAATAAAAAAAGAGAAGGAGAAGAGAATCATGGAACTAAGAACAGCAGCAAGCCCAAAGGATGTAAAACATTATGACACAGACAGGCTCCGCGAGGAGTTTTTGATTCAAAATGTTTTTGTGCCGGATGAGATTAAGCTGGTATACAGTCACATTGACCGTATTATCACAGGCTCCGCCACACCAGCAGACAAAGAGCTGGTTCTTACGGCAGGAGATGAGCTGCGTGCAGAGTATTTTCTGCAAAGAAGAGAGCTTGGCATAATTAATATCGGCGGCTCTGGCGTGGTTACAGTTGACGGAAAGGAATTTCACGTAGACTATAAGGAAGGAATGTATATCGGCATGGGCGCAAGAGATATCTCATTTAAGAGTGACGATGCGGCAAAGCCGGCAAAATTCTATCTTAACAGCGCACCTGCTCATATGACGTACCCAACCGTGCTGATCAAGCCAGAAGGACAAGAGGAAGATGGCGTTGTAATCGTAAAAGATTGCAATAAGGTTGAGCTTGGTTCCCTTGAGGATGCAAACCACAGAACTATCTGCAAGTACATCCTTCCCGGACAGGTAGAAAGCTGTCAGCTTGAGATGGGAATGACAAAGCTTGAGCCGGGCAGTGTGTGGAATACTATGCCATGTCACACACATGATAGGCGCATGGAGGTATATCTTTACTTCGATGTTCCAGAGGATGCGGTTGTATTCCACTATATGGGAGAACCGACCGAGACGCGTCATATCGTGATGAGAAATGAAGAGGCTGTGATTTCGCCAAGCTGGTCCATCCATTCCGCTTCCGCAACCCATGCGTACACTTTTATCTGGGGCATGGTAGGAGAGAATCAGGATTTTGACGATATGGATCATGTTGCAATGAAGGATCTGCGATAATAAGTTGACATAATAATGTTATGTAAACGATTGCTTATAAGAACAAAGACGCGGCTTTGTTCTCATAATAAACTATATTATAAAATGGAGGTATTTACCAATGGACTTTACACAGAAATTTTCCCTTAAGGGAAAAGTAGCATTAGTGACAGGTGCATCCTATGGAATTGGTTTTGCTATCGCTACTGCGTACGCAGAGGCTGGCGCGACAATCGTATTCAACGATATTAAGCAGGAGCTGGTTGACAAGGGATTAGCTTCTTATAAGGAGCAGGGGATCGAGGCACATGGCTATGTCTGCGACGTAACGGACGAGGATCAGGTTAATGCCATGGTTGCAAAGGTAGAAGAAGAAGTTGGCGTCATTGATATTTTAGTAAATAACGCTGGCATTATAAAGAGAATCCCTATGACCGAGATGTCCGCTAAGGATTTCAGACAGGTTATCGACATTGACTTGAATGGTCCATTTATTATGTCCAAGGCTGTAATTCCTTCTATGATCAAGAAGGGCGGCGGAAAGATTATCAACATCTGCTCTATGATGTCCGAGCTTGGACGTGAGACCGTTTCCGCTTATGCGGCAGCGAAGGGCGGACTTAAGATGCTGACTAAGAATATTGCATCCGAGTACGGTGAATTTAACATTCAGTGTAACGGCATTGGACCCGGCTATATCGCAACTCCTCAGACAGCGCCGCTTCGTGAGAAGCAGCCAGATGGCTCCAGACATCCGTTTGACCAGTTTATCGTAGCAAAAACACCAGCTGCACGTTGGGGAAATCCAGAAGATTTGCAGGGACCTGCTGTATTCCTTGCTTCTGAGGCTTCCGATTTTGTAAACGGCTTAATTCTCTATGTAGATGGCGGTATTCTCGCTTATATTGGAAAACAGCCGCAGTAAAATTATTAAAAAACTACTAAAAAATCAATGAGCCGAGGAGAAAAAATCTCCTCGGCTCAAATGGTTGTTGTTTGTGTTAATTGCTATCTAGATAATTCGTATTTTTACAATGATATTGACTATTCTTCGGTCTGTTCTGTTGTCTCGCTGGCTGTTGCTTCCTCAGAATCCACAACATTTTCTTCCTTAGGTTCTTCTACAATCAGTTTCGCACCACAGGAACTGCAAAATGCGGAGCTTGCGGGAACTTCTGCACCACATTGAGGACATTTGAATACACCCTTAAGCTGCTTTAACTGTTCCTTCAGGTTTTGAATCTTTGCCTTAGATTCTGTGATAACGGAGAAATCCTGAATGTAAGCTTCCATCACTTCGCCGGCATTTTCCTCATAAAAGCGCTTACCGATGGAAAGATATGCTGCATTGATGCGGCTCTCCTCAATGGAAATCTGGTTGTGGATCTTAGAAACCTCTGCAACATCCTTTGCCTTCTGTACTACACCCTTGCCTGTGTCTGTAAGTGTCTCTACTAACTTGTTAATAACGTCCATAGAATAATCCTCCTTCTATATGTTTGAAAATTCGCTTGAGGCAGCTTAAAGGACTTCTGTGAAAATGCCTTGCATCCTGAATATACAGCAGTAAATTTAAAATCGATTTATCAGGGAGACAAGATTGATAATAAACTGCCCATATCATTCGCCATAATACAAGTATAAGCTTATGCCGGACATCTGTCAACATTTCCTTTCGCTGTTGAGAATATCATACAAGAAATAGAAGAGGAATAACAGTGAAAATAGTACTTGTTTGTTATGACATTTGTCATAAGAGTTGGATGCAAAAATATACGAAAACCGTTATAATCATGTGATAGTCGTGTGTTAAAATAGAAGATATCTTGTATTTTCATAAATAATCTGTTATAGTATAAATATTATAACGTTTTAACAAAGGAGGATATATGGATAGAGCAACGATCAAAGATGTGGCAAAAGAAGCGGGCGTTTCCATAGGAACCGTTTCTAATGCTTTGCACGGCGGACGCTATATTAGCCCCGATACAAAGGAAAAAGTTATCAATGCCGTAAAAAAATTGAATTATATACCTAATTTAAACGGGCGGTATTTGAAAACAGGCGCTTCTAAAACGATCGGTTTTTTTACCAACACCGTGACAGGAGCCTATTTTGGTACTCTTTTAGATGCCATGAGC
>CAMWWW010000136.1 GCA_947178015.1 uncultured Clostridia bacterium | reverse complement strand
ATAAAATCCTGTTTTGCCGCTGTTTTGTTGCCTTCCTCTGGCTCCTTATATTCTATATATTCTCGAAATTCGCCAACCTGCAATCCACAAGCATGCATCGTCTGTAAACTTCGTATCACGCCTCCTATCCAATCTGCAAAAGAAGACACTGCGGCAAAATACAAGACAAACTGGTCTACACTGATTTCTCCCCGCATCACCATAAGAATAAGCAAAGCATAAGCCCCGCCATCGCGGATAAGAATCAAAATCAGATCAACAAGCCTTGGCAAAAATCCAAAAGCCGCCAGCTTTTTATCCCATCCCGCCTTCTCCTTGGACAATTCCTTAAAACACTCCCTCAGCCATGATGCCATGCCATAGATGCGAATATCCTTTGCCACGGAAAACTTTCCGGGAAGATTTGTCACAAAATCAAGCTTTCTATTAAGCTCTGTTATCTCCTT
This sequence comes from uncultured Clostridia bacterium, assembly GCA_947178015.1. Taxonomy (GTDB): domain Bacteria; phylum Bacillota; class Clostridia; order Lachnospirales; family Lachnospiraceae; genus RGIG8607. Next base: position 6,120 of record CAMWWW010000136.1, on the reverse strand, counting down.
TCTCTTTGTGTGCTTCCATTTCTGGTAAGCCTGTACAGAAAGCAGATTGATAAATGGAGCAATCGTGAGAATAGGCACCAGAAAAGGATGTATCGTGGAAAGCATTGATCCAAAAAGCAGATACCCGAAAAGATTTTCCATACACGCAAAGCTGCTTTTTAATAGATCCGTTACCGGCTCCCTTCCATTCCACATCTCTGTCGCCTCTCTTGCCCGGCGGCCCAGATCCCGCATCTCCTTTTTTTCATATGTCTGATAAAACATATGCATATTCTTTTTTACAACAAGCTCTTCCATTCTATAGCGATAAATCAATAATTTTACCCCGCCAATCTCCTCCAATGCGATTCGAATCACAGCACAAAACATTATGGCAAATATCACAGCGCCGACCAAATACATGGTATGCTCCATAGCCTGCTCCTCCGTCACACAAGCCACAATAAGCGCGGGAAGATAAATCTCAAGATACCGCATACCTACGCGAACCGGTATTAATGCTGCCAAAATCATCCATGCCGACATACCATATTTTTTCAACATGCGCAGCGACCAAAAAACATGAGAAAACATCATACCTTTACCACCCCTTCCACCGTAATTGTAACAAAAAATAAATTACAAAAGCGCAGTATGGCATGAAATGTTACCTCATATACACGAAATGTCATCTGGCCAAATAGCTGGAACCAAAAATTCTGTGGTAAATGCTCCCTCCTCACTATTGCATTTCAACCACCCGCCATGCTTTGCTATAATGCTCTCTGCTCGGATAAGCCCAAAGCCATGAAGCCCTTCTTTCTTCGATAAAAACAAGGTTCCATACTTTTTTTGTTTTTTCGCAGCAGAATTTAGCATAGAAAAATAGAGCATACTTCCCTTCTGCACAAGAAAAAGCCGGATAAATTTCTCTCCGGCAGCAGCCTCGCAGGCTTCTATCGCATTATCCAAAAGATTTCCCAGCACAATACTAATCTCCACATCCGTCAATGTTAGCGTATCAGGAATATTAGCCTTTGCCGTCACCGCAATTCCAGCCTGCTTTGCTTTGGAAAGCTTGCCGGAAAGAATCGCATCCACCGAGACATTTCCCGTCTTAAGCATGGTATCAATGCCCTCAAGCTTTGCATCCAGCTCATCAATATATGCAAGGGCACGGCTGTACTCCCCAGCCTCTACCTGCCCTCTCAGCGTTTGCAGATGATTGTGAAAATCATGCTTATAGCCCCGCATTTCTTTATAGATGCTCCGCACTTCATTTAAATGCTGCTCCGTCAGCTCCGCCTGAAGCTCCAAAATTTTTAAATACGTCTTCTTTCTCATAATCCTCTACACAATTGCTTGTTTCTCCTCAGACAAACGGATTTCTTCGCCCAGCCTTACTCCTCAGCAAACGTTTATATAAGCACGATTGATTGCATCATACTTTCCTCTTGCAAGCGGAATATGCACATCATTCCACAACAGCACCTCGCTCCGCGAGATCATCCGAATATAGCGAAGCGAAACCAAATAACTTCGATGAACGCGGAAAAAAATATCGGAAAGCCGCTTCTCAATATCTGATATTTTCTCCCTCACCCGATAACTTCCATCTCTTGTCACAAAAGAAACATAATGAAGAAATGCCTCCACATAACAGATCTCGCTCTCATAAAGCTTTATGGTCTGCCCTTCGCAGCTCACAATAATATACGACGGCTCCACGGCAAGCTTTCCTGCTGCCTTATCCAGCACAGAAAAAAGCTTTTCCTGCTTCACGGGCTTTATCAGGTAATGAAGCGCATCCACCTCATAGCCCTCCCCATAAAACTCCGTGTGCGAGGTGAGAAATAAAATCTCCGCTCGGCTGTTCTCCCGCCTAAGATGCTTAGCAAGATCCACTCCGCTCATTCCAGAAAGCTCAATATCAAGCAAAAGAAGATGAAAATCCTTCTCCTCCTCAAAATCATACAAAAAACTTTCACCATCCGCATAAACTCGAATATCTGCCATGTGAAAACCTGTCTTTGCCCACAAGGACACCGTCTCAGCTAACCAAGCAGATTGCGATAGCTCATCTTCGCAGATAGCAATTTTTAGCCTCACCGTACACACTTCCTCTCAACGATACACTATTTTTCCCACAAAGTATACCACAACATTACAAAAATTTTCCATACATGCTCTAGGGCGAGCAGGGAAGCTTATCTCCCTACTCGCCCACTCATTCCCAAACGATCCAATTGTGGCATTATAGTCCCATAAGTGGCATAACCTCATCCAATCCTTGCTCCACAGCCATCTCCAAAGGTGTTATCTGCTTTTCATTCGCTATCGTATAATCGGCTCCCTTTTTCAGCAGATAGCGCACTGTCTCGCTGTTCTTGTTTTTGATTGCATAATGCAGCACGGTATCTCCTGATTTATTTCTGGCATTGATAACATATCCTGCCTCAACCATTGCTTTTACCACGCTCTTGTCACAGCGCCATCTTGTGTGAAGCAGCAAAGCGGTATCGCCATTCTCATTGGTCCGATTTACCTCCGCTCCCTTTTCAATCAAAATAGGCGTGAGCACACCGGCTGCATGCAAATCATAATCCTGTGCCGCCATCAGAGGCGTCACTCCATTTTTCCCCGGAATATCGATATGCTTCAGAACCTTTAACATCTCCGCTCTCACTTCCTCGCTTATCTTCTTATAATGAATCTTTTTTGAAACCGAGCTATGAGCCGCCGTTTCCTCCTCCACATTTTTCAGCGTATCATCCGCCCCCGCATCCATCAGAAGCTGTACCATATCGGGAAAACCACATTCACAAGCTATATGAAGCAAGGTATTTCCCGCCACACTTGGCTGATCCTCGGTGAGATTGACATTCACTCCCTTTTTTATCATTGCCGCCAACATCTCATATTTATAACGCCTGACTGCCCAGTGCGCCGCAGATCTTCCCTCTGCATCAAGCATCTCCATGGATTCCACACTAAAATATTTCCCCACCAACTCTGCATAAGCCTCATCAAGTTCATTCTTTCTTCTTATTTTTGAATACTCATTACCATTTCCTCGATATGCCAGCAAAAACGCAGGCGTTCTGCCCTTAAGAAGCGCCTTATTCAAATCCACGCCCATCTGCGCCATCTTTTCCACCAGTTCTATGCTAAATCTTTCTTCTAAAAGAAAATCCCTGATCGTTGTCGGTTTTCCCTTATAATACCTTATTTCTGTAAAGTCTATTCCTTCCTCCCTCAAAAGATCAAGAATCTTCGAAGTAGCTCCATATCTTCCCAAAACACTATACATTGCTTCAAAAACAAGATCCATCTCGTCGTCCTCGTCTTGATCCGCCTTATGAAGCAGCATTTGAAAAAGTGCCATGCCATCCTCTCTATATTTCTGCTCTTCCTTATCATCAGGATTATGAATAAAACAATTAACATAATAAAGCAGCTCCCACAGCTCCTTTACCGAAAGCTCCATCCTTCCCGCCAACACCTCCGGCAGCTTTTTATTTAATTCCTCTCCATTCAATTCCATAAAAACGCTCCTTTTTCTTAATGCTATTCCTTTCCCATTTCTCTCAAATATTTTGCATCCACTTTTTTTGTAAGCCAAACGCCGTTTTTCGATAAATAAAATCGGTATCCATCCTGATACATCTCCCCGCTGGACACTCTCAAAATAGCCGGCGTACCATGCCGTTTCCCCACCTTTAAGGCAGTGTCCCTATCCTTAGACAAATGAACATACAATCGGCTCATCGGCTTTAAGCCTTCCTCATAAATGACATGCAAAAACCTCGCCGCCGTCCCATGATATAAAAATTCAGGAGGCTTCTGTTCCTCCAATTCCACATCAACCGGAATACTATGCCCCTGATTTGCGCGGATCAGCGTTCCATCCTCATTAAAAGAATATCTTTGCTTTTTATCCGTTGCTACAATTTCCTCTAAAATCTTCCTATCAATTTTTCGATTTGTGGCGTTAATACCTACTAACAATTCCTCCACATCAGCCCAACCATGCTCATCCAATGTAATATGCGCCGCATCAGGATTATGCCGCAATACTAAACTAATAAAAACACTTAACTTATCCCATTTTCCTATTATACTACACTCCACTTTTCCGTAATCTTCTTTATATTTTCTATTTCTTACAATAGTTGAGCGCTTTCTAAAAACCTATTTCTGCCAGTGTCCTCTCTCAAGAAAATCTAAAGATTCACTGCTGTATTGGCGCATCCATCCTCCCATATATGCGGCTGGATTTTCACACAATTCTAAAAAATCTTTGCCGCCCACACGAACAGCAAAAACCTTATGTTCCAGACAATGAAAAATACATTCTATCACACCATCTGCTATGTCACGGTAAAAGGAAAGAAAAGCAAAACGCTCTTCCTCTGTATAATTTTCCGTTAATTTGGAAAATCCTCCCGGCGTCACGATTTTTCTTGCCAGAAAAGCATAACGGTTCAACAAATTATAATTATGTACTCTGTAAATAAACTCTTTCAGAAATGGCTCCAAGTCCTTCGGTGCTTCCTCCCCTTTTTCTACTCTTGTAAAAGCTGGCGACCAAGCCGGGGGATCTGCCATAAGATGACGGCCAAACCAAAGATCCTCCATAGATTCTCCCCTCGCTCGTTTTCCAAGATGATAACACTCGATAAAGGTATCCGAGATATAGACCCCTAATTTCCAAGACTTATTTTTTTCAAACAGTTTCAGAAAATTATCTATGGTATTAATAAGCCATATATGCAGCTCTTTATCCGCTAGAGAACGCACTGCCTTGGGCAACGCCGATTCTTTTGTAAGACAGTGTGCCAGAACTGGATTATGGACTCCCTCTGCCAATCCGCGCATCAGCTTCTCAACATACCATGGCGCCATAGCTAAAACAGGATCATCTGGACATTCCGTTTTTTTATCATTTATCTGCAACAAACTGACCAAGCGCTGTTCCTTCTGAGAAAAGCGAGCACTATATAAAATCCCCGTTTCTTCGTCCATACAAAAAGCCACAGAATACCACACATCTGGCAGAGAAACGCTTTCTGCGAGCAGACAACTCACGACTTCTTCCTTGTTCTTTACAATTTCTCTCGGATACTCCCCATCGTTTTCTTCCTCGTCATCCATATCTTCAAGATCGTCATCCTCCTCAGAAGACCATTCCCGATTCTCTTCGAAAAAATTACCATGTTCGGAAGGCTCTATTACAGAAATCCACTCCTTACATAAAAGATTGGTACAACAAAAATATTGCTCCATGGAATATTCTATACATTCTGATCTTTTCGCCTTTCGAATTCTTCTATCCAGCTCAACCATCAGCCATGCATCTATACTTTCTGCAAAAAAATCCCATTCCTCTTCACTATTTTCTACATAAAGCGGCGGATTTGTCTCCGATACCCTATCCAGCGAAACGCCAATCCGTCTCTTCCCCGCAGCCTGCCCAACAATAAAATAATTCCCCTGTTTTCGAAAGGAATCTGGTGAAAATATACTCTTCATTCCAGCACAAACACGCTCTCTGCCCGCTTCTAAAAGAAATTGGCGCAAGGAAGCCGGCAGAATCAGATTCCATTTCTGTTCAAGCTGAATAAGAAAAGACTCACGGTATCCATTTGCGGAATGATTACATAGATGATCTAGTAATTCGAGCGGTGTAATCATTCTGTATTTATTATGTTTCATGGTCATTGCATCCCCTCTCATATCTGCTTTATCCGTTTTCTACTCTCCCAATGGAAGTATACCACAATTTTCTGTTTTTGAATACCTTGAATTCACCCTCTCGCACGCGACTCGCGTACCGCTTTAGCGATTTATTTCCTCTGTATGAATCTGTGCAAAAAAGCAGGGACTCTCTGGAATCTCTGCTTTTGAACTATTCTTTTCATTGTACTATCCTTTGATAACAATATAGCGATCACCAATCCATACGTTTTTGTAAAGGCGATTTATGTAATCATTTTCGAAAAAGGTCCGCATAGCCAGCCCTGCTATTTCCTCCGTCACCCCGCTCTCGCTTAGTGAAAAACGTAGCGGACACTAAGCTCGTAAAATACCTCGCTAAGTGCCGACGTTTTTCAATAGGTTCCTTGAGGAAAATAGCAGGGC
>CAMWWW010000135.1 GCA_947178015.1 uncultured Clostridia bacterium | reverse complement strand
GGAAAAGAAGAAAAACCGACGTGTCTAGAACAAGCGAGAACATAGCGCAGAGAATTGCCTATAGTCCTCAAGGCACCTATTGAAAAACGTCGGCACTTAGCGAGGTATTTTACGAGCTTAGTGTCCGCTACGTTTTTCACTAAGCGAGAGCGGGGTGACGGAGGAAATAGCTGCGCTGACTATGCGGACCATTTTCGAAAATGATGATAGGAACCACCTTTACACAAACCTTTACTTTATCCAAAATAAAAATTTATAGTAAAAACATCTATGCTTGAAGCCCCCTCGCCTAGTATAAGATTTCCATTGATTATTCAATGATTTCATGATAGTATAATTGTATGAAAACTATCAAAGGAGGAAACGAAATGTCTGAAACACCCCTTCATCCATTTAAGGGAACCCCTGCGCAGAAACGCCAGCTCGAGGAAGTCATTGAGCGTCATGTGGATCAGCCCGGAGGACTGATGCCTGTCCTTCAGGAAGCGCAAGAAATCTATGGCTATCTGCCCATCGAGGTTCAAACAATGGTTGCCGATGGATTGTCCATCTCCCTCTCTGAGGTCTATGGTGTAGCTACCTTTTATTCCCAATTTTCCCTTACGCCAAAAGGTGAGAACCGCATTAGCGTCTGTCTTGGCACCGCCTGCTATGTCAAGGGTGCAGATAAGATTCTGGCTGCTATCGAGAAAAAACTCGGCATAAAATCGGGCGAATGTACACCAGATGGACTGTTTTCCCTTGACTCCACCCGCTGCATCGGCGCGTGCGGGCTTGCTCCTGTCATAATGATCAATGATGATGTGTACGGAAAAGTAACGCCAGATCAGATAGATAAGATTATTGACAGCTACGCCTCTAAGAAAGGAGGAAAATCCTGATTATGATGACAGTAGAAGAATTAAACCGGATCAAAGCTGCAAAAGAAGAGCTTGTTATGGTCCGCACCGTTATTCGGGAGCAGGGAGAGCTGCTCGCCCAGAAAACAGGCTACCGCAAACAAGTTTTAGTTTGTGGGGGCACCGGCTGTACCTCCTCAGGAAGCCAGAAGGTTATTCAAGCACTGGAAAAGGCGCTTAAAGCGCATGAGCTTGAAAAAGAGATCCTTGTTGTCAAGACGGGCTGCTTTGGTCTGTGTGCTTTGGGTCCGATTATGATTGTCTATCCTGAGGGAGCTTTCTATAGTCAGGCAACACCTGAGGGAGTTGCCCGCATTGTGGAAGAGCATCTGAAAAATGGAAATGTTGTCACCGACCTTTTGTATCAGGAAACGGTACATGAAGACGGAAGTATTATTTCCTTAAGTGAAACAAAATTTTATAAAAAACAGCTTCGCGTCGCTCTGCGCAACTGTGGTGTGATCGATCCAGAAAATGTCGAGGAATACATAGCAAGAGATGGGTATCAGGCTTTGGCAAAGGTTGTCACCTCCATGGAGCCGGATGACGTAATTAACGAGCTGAATTCCTCTGGTCTTCGCGGACGAGGCGGCGGTGGATTCCCGACCGGAAAGAAGTGGGCATTTGCCAAAGCTTCTGAGAGCGAGATTAAATATGTCTGTTGTAATGCCGACGAGGGTGATCCGGGAGCATTTATGGATCGTTCCATCTTGGAAGGTGATCCGCACAGTGTGATCGAGGCGATGGCTATCGCAGGCTATACCATCGGCGCTTCACAAGGCTATGTCTATATTCGTGCAGAATATCCCATCGCTGTAAAACGTCTTCAGATCGCGATCGATCAGGCGAGAGACTACGGGCTTCTTGGAGAGGATATTTTTGGCTCTGGCTTCTGTTTTGATATTGAGATTCGTCTGGGTGCAGGCGCATTTGTCTGCGGCGAGGAAACTGCCCTTATGACCTCTATTGAAGGGCATCGCGGAGAACCAAGACCCCGCCCTCCATTCCCGGCAGTAAAGGGTTTGTTTGGCAAGCCAACCGTTCTCAATAATGTGGAGACCTACGCCAACATTGCGCAGATCATCCTAAAAGGAGCTGACTGGTTCTCTTCTATGGGTACTGCTACCTCCAAGGGTACCAAAGTATTTGCTCTGGGAGGCAAGATCACAAATGTCGGATTGGTGGAGATCCCGATGGGAACAACACTTCGTGAGATTGTGGAGGAAATCGGCGGCGGAATTCCAAATGGCAAAAAGTTCAAGGCTGCTCAGACCGGCGGTCCTTCTGGCGGCTGTATTCCTGCCTGTCATATTGATACGCCGATCGACTATGATAACCTGATTGCGCTTGGTTCTATGATGGGTTCCGGCGGTATGATTATCCTTGACGAAGATACCTGTATGGTTGATATTTCCAAGTTCTATCTGGAGTTTACAGTGGATGAATCCTGCGGAAAATGTACCCCATGCCGAATCGGTACCCGGCGATTGTTGCAGTTCCTTGAGAAGATTACCTCCGGCAAGGGAGAGATGGAGGATATTGAAAAGATCGAGGAGCTCGCTCTGCATATGAAATCTTCCTCCTTATGCGCGCTTGGTCAGTCCGCACCGAATCCCGTGCTGTCGACGATGAAATATTTCCGAGATGAGTATATCGCCCATATTAAGGATAAAACATGTCCTTCTGGCGTCTGCAAATCCCTGCTCTCCTACGAGATCAACCCTGAGCTTTGTAAGGGCTGCACCAAATGTGCAAGAAATTGCCCGGTTGGCGCGATCAGCGGGACCGTTAAGCAGGTACATACCATTGACAAGGAAAAATGTATTAAGTGCGGACTCTGCGTAAAGAATTGTAAATTTGGAGCCATTTTCAAAAAATAAAGGAGGAAAACATGGATACAGTACACTTGAAAATCAACGGGATTCCAGTTGAGGTTCCCGCTGGTTCTACTATATTGCAGGCGGCAAAGGCTGTCCAAATTGAAATCCCCTCCCTCTGTTATCTAAAAGATATTAACTGCATCGGCGCGTGCCGTGTCTGCGTCGTTGAAATTAAGGGAAGAGCTGGGCTGGTGGCGTCCTGCGTCTATCCGGCAGAAGAAGGGATGGAGGTTCTCACCAATACGCCAAAGGTACGTGCCTCCAGAAAGACCACCATTGAGTTGATTTTATCCAGCCATCACAAAAAGTGTCTCTCCTGCGTCCGCGGAAATAATTGCGAGCTTCAGAAGCTTGCTTTTGACTATGGCGTAGATGAGGACCGATTTAAGGGCGAGGATGTGGTCTATCCCCTTGATGAGCTCTCTCCCTATATTGTGAGGGATAATAATAAATGTATTCAGTGTATGCGCTGTGTGGCTGCCTGCAAGAATGTGCAGTCTGTCTCCGTTATTGGGCCAATCAAGCGCGGCTACAATGTTCATGTCGGCTGTGCCTTTGAGAAAAGTCTTGCTGATTCTCCATGTGTTGGCTGCGGGCAGTGCATTGTGGCATGTCCGGTCGGTGCTCTCAATGAAAAGAGTCAGATCGACGCAGTTTGGGATGCCATCTCCAATCCTTCTAAAAAGGTTGTTTTCTTTACTGCACCAAGCATACGCGCGACGCTTGGAGAAAGCTTTAACATGCCGATTGGCACAAATGTGGAAGGAAAAATGGTTGCGGCAATCCGCCGCCTTGGCGTCGACGCCGTTTTCAATATGGATGTCACTGCCGATCTGACTATTATGGAGGAGGCAAATGAATTAGTAGAGCGTATCAAGAAAAAGGGAACGCTTCCTATGTTCACCTCGTGTTGTCCGGGCTGGATTAAATTTGTGGAACACTATTATCCAGAAATGATACCGAACCTCTCCACCTGCAAATCTCCACAGCAGATGTTTGGCGCTGTGCTAAAGAGCTACTACTGTCAGAAGATGGGCATTAATCCCAAGGATCTGTTTGTGGTCAGTGTTATTCCCTGCACTGCGAAAAAATTTGAGGTTGGAAGGGAAGAACAGAAAACCTTTGACTTCCAAGATGTGGATGTGGCGCTTACCACCAGAGAGCTCGCCAAGATGATCAAGGGAGCTGGAATTAAATTTACTGAGATCAAAAACGAAAACTTTGACTCTCCGTTTAACACCGCAACCGGCGGCGGAGCGATCTTTGGCGCAACCGGCGGCGTGATGGAGGCAGCGTTGCGCACAGCGGCATCTATGCTTGATGGTACCTTTAAAAAGGTCGATTTCCCGGAAGTCCGCGGCACCGATCCGGTTAAAGAGGCTGTCTATGAAGTCGCAGGAATGGAAGTCCGCGTCGCTGTCACTTCAGGGCTTGGCAATGCCAGAAAGCTTCTTGAAGATATTAAGGCAGGAAAAAAAGACTATCATATGGTGGAGGTTATGGCATGTCCGGGCGGCTGTATCAATGGCGGAGGGCAGCCAGTACAGAGCGATTCCATCCGCAATTATACCGATCTGAAAGGACTGCGCTCCAAAGCATTGTATGACTATGACAGGCGCTCCGAGCTGAGAGTTTCTCATAAAAGTCCTGTTATTAAGCAGATCTATGATGAATTTTTTGACGGACCCGGAAAGCCGCGCGCACACAAACTTCTGCACACAGAATATGTAAAGCGCGAGAAATATTAAAGATAAATGAAATAACCTATTCTATCAGCCGGATTTTAAAATCCGGCTGATATTTTAAATTCTTATAGCAAGAAGTCTCCTACCTCTAAAGTGGCGGGATGACTTTCGTCGATCCGAATCTATCTCTCATTGTCTATCACGACGAAAGTCATCTCCCATTATCATGAGCGCTAGAACGTGTCTGCCAGTACATATTCTATTAACTCCTCAATCTTCCTCTCTCCCATATCCTGCTCTCCATCGCGCCTTCTAATGGATACGGTCTGATTTGCCTGCTCCTTCTCCCCAGCAATAATCATATATGGAACTCTATCCATCTGCGCCTCCCGAATTTTATATCCCAGCTTTTCATCCCTTGTATCTATTTCAGCCCGAATCCCAGCCACTTTCAATATTTCCAAAAGCTTTTCTACATATGGCAGATATTTTTCGGAAACAGGGAGCAGCTTAACCTGCACAGGAGACAACCATACTGGAAATTTTCCTGCGTAGTGTTCGATCAATATTCCCATAAACCGCTCTATGGAACCAAAGATCGCACGATGTATCATAATTGGTCTGTACTTTTTTCCATCTGAGCCTATATATTCCGCGCCAAACCTCTGAGGAAGTTGAAAATCAAGCTGAATTGTCCCGCACTGCCATGTGCGCCCAATCGAATCTCTCAGATGAAAATCAAGCTTAGGACCATAAAACGCCCCCTCTCCTTCCTTTAAAGAATAAGGGATATTCATGGCATCCATGGCACTGCGCAGAGCCTGCGTAGCAAACTCCCAATCTTTGTCACTCCCAATGCTGTTGTCCGGCCGCGTTGATAGCTCTACGTGATATTCAAAACCAAATTTCGTATACACAATATGAACCAATTTTACCACGCGCTGAATTTCCTCGATCATCTGCTCCTGCGTCATAAAAATATGTGCATCATCCTGCGTACACTCTCTCACGCGCATCAAACCATGTAATTGTCCCGATTTCTCATTGCGATGAATAAGCCCTAACTCTGAAAACCGGATCGGCAGATCACGGTAAGAGCGCGGTTCCTGCTTATATACCAGCATACCGCCCGGACAACTCATTGGTTTGATGGCATACTCCTTATTATCTACCATTGTCGCATACATATTTTCCCTATAATAATCCCAGTGCCCTGATATCTCCCATAAGCTCTTATCCAACATAATCGGCGTTGAAATCTCCTGATATCCCTCCTTCCTGTGCAAATCTCTCCAATAATCAAGCAAAAGATTCTTTAATATCATCCCTTTTGGAAGAAAAAACGGAAATCCCGCCCCCTCCTCCAACATGACAAAAATGCCAAGCTGCCTGCCAAGCTTTCTATGATCCCTTAATTTTGCCTCCTCCAGCATATGCAAGTATTCTTCCAACTGAGATGCTTTTGGAAAGGAAATTCCATAGATACGTGTCAGCATCTTATTATGCTCATCCCCTTTCCAATACGCCCCGGCAACTGACATAAGCTTACAAGCCTTTATCTGGCTTGTATTGGAAATATGAGGACCATCGCAAAATTCTGCATACTCTCCCTGTTTATAAAATGTGATTTTTTCACTGTCAGGCAAGCTCTGTATCACTTCCAGCTTATAGTCCTCTCCATTCGTCTTCATATCTTTCTGTGCCTGCCCCTTATCCACCTCATATACCTGCAAAGAAAAAGAGGCTTTTACAATCTTCTTCATCTCTTCCTCAACGACACGCAGATGTTCCTCTGAAAATGAAAAATCAAACTCAAATTCATAATAAAATCCATTCTCAATTACTTGACCATCTGCACATTTTGTATGCGGATACACGTTCTTTACTGCTTGCGCCAATACATGTGCGCTGGTGTGCCAAAACGCCTCTTTTCCCCTTGGCTCCTCAAAGCCCGCCTCCGTCATTTCTCCATTTTTTTGCAAAATTTTCATATTCTGCTGCTCCTTTCTCCATCCTTATTTCTTGTTCGCAGCAATATAAGAAAAGCACCCAAAAGACCATCGACAATAGTCTTAAGGGTGCATTTGCACGGTTCCACCTTAACTTTTCACTTCAGATTC
>CAMWWW010000134.1 GCA_947178015.1 uncultured Clostridia bacterium | reverse complement strand
GAATAAGGTTATGGAAAGGAGCTGCAAAAATGACAGAGTTAAACAGCCAGAGAGTGAGAGGAATGGCGCCAGAAAATGATCCATTAAAAATGGGAATGGGCTGGAGTGTGGAGGATCTGGATAAGCCTCAAATTATAGTGGAGAGTACTTTTGGGGACAGCCATCCGGGCAGCGCTCATCTGGACGAATTTGTAAATGAGGCAGTGAAGGGCATCCGAGAGGCAGGGGGCAAGGGAGCCAGATATTATGCGACAGATATTTGTGATGGCATTGCGCAGGGACATGACGGTATTAACTATTCTTTAGTATCCCGCGATATGATTGCAAATATGATTGAGATTCATGGCAACTCCACAGGTTTTGATGGCGGCGTGTTTGTGGCGAGCTGTGATAAATCGGTGCCCGCGATATTGATGGGAATCGGTAGATTAAATCTGCCCTCTATTGTTGTGACGGGAGGTGTTATGGATGCAGGTCCTGAACTTTTGACTCTGGAACAGATAGGAGCATATTCGGCTAAGTGCAAAAGAGGGGAGATCACAGAAGAGCAGCTTACTTATTATAAGCATCATGCCTGCCCATCCTGCGGCGCCTGCTCTTTTATGGGAACCGCCTCTACTATGCAGATTATGGCGGAGGCGTTGGGACTGATGCTTCCGGGCTCTGCACTGATGCCGGCGACGGCGAAGGAGCTTCGGGCAGTTGCCTATGAGGCTGGAAAACGTAGTGTGGAGCTTGCGAAAAATGGATTGAAGGCAAGCGATATTGTAACGCAAAAAGCATTTGAAAATGCGATTATTGTGCATGCGGCGATCTCTGGATCAACCAACTCCCTTCTGCATATTCCGGCTATTGCACATGAATTTGGCATGGAGATTGACGCAGATACCTTTGATCAGATGCACCGAGGAGCGCATTATCTGCTAGACATTCGCCCGGCGGGAAAATGGCCTGCACAGTTCTTCTATTATGCGGGAGGCGTTCCACGCATTATGGAAGAGATAAAATCCATGCTTCATCTTGATGTTATGACCGTGACAGGAAAAACCTTGGGAGAAAACCTAGAAGAGCTAAAGCAGAATGGTTTTTACGAAAAATGCGAGGCATATCTTGAGAAATGGAATTTAAAGCGCGAGGATGTGATCCGTACCTTTGAAAAGCCGATCGGATCAAACGGAACCGTGGCGATTCTGCGCGGGAATCTGGCTCCACAGGGCGCTGTGGTCAAACATTCTGCGGTGCCGAAGGAAATGTTTCAAGCGGTGCTGAAAGCAAGACCGTTTGACTGCGAGGAGGATGCTATAGCGGCGGTGCTTGAGCACAGGATTCAGCCGGGTGATGCCGTGATTATCCGCTATGAAGGGCCAAAAGGCTCCGGTATGCCGGAGATGTTTTATACCACAGAGGCGATCTCTTCCGACGAAACTTTGGGCACCAGCATTGCACTGATCACGGACGGGCGTTTTTCAGGAGCTTCCAAGGGACCTGCTATCGGGCACGTATCTCCTGAGGCAGCAGAAGGGGGACCAATTGCGCTGCTGCAGGAAAATGATTTGATTCAGATCGATATTCCTGATAGAAAACTGGAGATTGTAGGCATCGACGGCAAGAGACTTTCTAAGGAGGAAGTGGATGCCGTGCTGGAAGAAAGAAAAAGATGTTGGAAGCCAAAGGAGGCAAAATATCAAAAAGGAGTACTCCATATCTATTCTCAGCATGCTGTCTCACCGATGCAGGGCGGATATATGGAATAGAGGAAAGAGATACAAATAGTGATAAGAAAGGGGATCAAAGGATGAATATTATCGCATTGGCAGCCACGCAAAGTGAGATTAGCCCCGTGAGATTGGTGATCGCTGCTCTTTTGGGTCTTGCACTTTTGCTGGTATTAATTATAAAATTTAAGGTTCAGGCTATGATAGCGATACTGGCCGGAGCCGTGTTTATTGGGCTTCTTGCTGGTATGCCATTTACTGCTATTGTAGACTCCGTGAATGAGGGAATTGGAAATACATTAAAGGGCATTGCTCTTTTAGTGGGACTTGGCTCGATGTTTGGCGCAATACTGGAAATATCAGGCGGTGCGCAGACGCTTGCCGTATCTATGGTAAAATGGTTTGGAGACAAAAAGGCAGCGTGGGCGTTAGGTATTACAGGACTGATTATCTCCATGCCGGTATTTTTTGACGCTGGACTGATTATCTTAATTCCGCTTGCTTTTTCATTGGCTAAAAAGACAAAACGCTCTTCTTTATTTTATGCCATTCCACTGCTTGCAGGACTTGCCGTAGGTCATGCCTTTATTCCGCCTACACCGGGACCGATTCTTGTAGCCAATATGCTTGGCGTCGACTTGGGATGGGTGATTATGGTAGGAGTTCTGTGTGGTATCTTTGCCATGATTGTAGCAGGGCCAATATGGGGTTCCATCTGTGGAAACAAGTATTATATTCCTGTGCCAGATCATGTGGCAAATCAGCAGGAATTCGACGAGAGCAAACTGCCAAAATTCGGCATGGTGGTGGGCGTAATCCTGATACCATTGGTGCTGATTATCTTAAATTCCGTGTCAAAGGTAATTCCGGCTCTTTCTGGAGTTCAGCCGATACTAGCATTTTTGGGCGAGCCATTTATGGCGCTTTTAATCGCCACGGTCGCAGCAATGCTGATCTTAGGTGTACGCCATGGCTACAATATGGAAGAGCTTGAGAAGGTAATGACAAAATCGCTGGAGCCCACTGGAATGATTCTTCTGGTAACAGCATGCGGCGGTGTGCTCCGCTATATGCTCCAGAATTCTGGCATCGGTGATGTAATTGGAAATGCAGTTGCAGGAGCCAATCTGCCGATTGTGGTGATAGCATTTTTGGTCGCCGTGCTAGTTCGAATCTCTGTCGGATCTGCCACAGTGGCGATGACAATGGCGGCGGGAATAATCTCCGCTATGCCAGAGATCGCTTCCCTATCTCCCATGTACCTTGCCTGTGTGACAGCGGCTGTAGCAGGCGGCGCTACGGTTATATCACACTTTAACGATTCGGGCTTTTGGCTGGTGAAGTCGCTGGTTGGAATGGATGAGAAAACAACCTTAAAGACATGGACGATTATGGAGACACTGGTGGGAGGAACAGGATTTTTGGTGGCACTTGTCGTATCATTCTTTTGTTAGAGATATAAATTGACAACTTTGTGGAAAACGTAATAAACACGAACCCCCATGTTTTCCCGCACCAGTTTCATTTATGTTGGTGTCGGGAAAACATGGGGGTTCGTGTTAATAATGCCTCGACATGAAATAAAAGGTGTGTTATATTAATATCAGTTAGGTGAGAGTGGTTTAGGCCGGTAAATACATATTAGCAGAAAAGAATAGGAAAAAAACAAGATGGGGAGGAGATATGTGATGGAAGGTGACAAGAGGGAGCAGAATACGAGCAATGAAATAGCCAGAGTAAATCGGTTTGCTTTGATTATTTTATCGATAATCGATTTATTTCTGGTTGTGGGATATGTGCGCGAGGGTGTGACAGGAAAGATACCGCAAGTATTTGCAGGAGTATTTGTTGCTTGGGTTTTGATTTCTATGGTAGTATCTTATATTGTTTATTTTAGGGAGAAAGAGAGCACTCTTTTAAAACATGTAATGATGGTTGGATATGGTGTGGTATATGCGATGGCTCTTTTGGGTGCAAAAAACGATCATGTGTATGTGATGGTATTTCCGGTTGCCATTGTATTTATCTTGTATTTTGATCTGGCATATATCATCCGTTCGTCGATTGTTGTTTTGATCTTGAATACAATCTATGCGGTTAAATTTTATGTGATGGAAGGGCATATGCCTTCTGGGGCGGAGGTGGAGATAGCAGGAGTGCTTTTGCATCTTGCATCGGTTGTAGTATTTTTAATCGGTGTTGTGCTGACCACGCAGATTTCAAATCAGATCAATGCGGATAAATTAAAAACAATAGAGAGGGAGAAGGAGCGCACAGACAGACTGCTTAGTAATGTGCTTAAGGTGACGGCTTCTGTTCAGGAGAATTCCGCAGCCGCGTCAGATTTGATTAGAAAACTAAATGAGGCGGCAGGTGTCACTTCGCGTGCGCTGAATGAGATTTCGGTCGGAAATTCATCCAATGCGGAAAGCATTGAAAGGCAGACGGTGATGACAAA
Organism: uncultured Clostridia bacterium; assembly: GCA_947178015.1. GTDB lineage: Bacteria > Bacillota > Clostridia > Lachnospirales > Lachnospiraceae > RGIG8607. The sequence goes on along the minus strand of CAMWWW010000134.1, from coordinate 2,447 downwards.
CAATATCCAGCAGATGATCAACACGACCAAAAATATGTCGGAGGAGATGATGGCTTATGCGAAGGCATCTATAGAAGCAGTGGACGGTGGCAGGGCGTCCATGGATACTTTGAAAGAAAAGGCAGATCAGATTGATAATTCGACAAGAGTGGTTTCAGAGTCCATGAATGTGCTTGCGCAAAATGCCGGCAGAGTAGGGGAGATCACCAAGGAGATATTTAGCATTTCCAGCCAGACCAATCTGCTCGCACTCAACGCTTCTATTGAGAGTGCGCGGGCGGGGGAAGCAGGAAGAGGCTTTTCTGTGGTGGCAGAGCAGATTCGTGTTCTGGCAGAACAGACAAGGGGACTTACCCAGAATATCACGGAGATTGTATCGGAGCTTCAGCAAAATGCAGATAGCGCACACGATATCGTTGCCGGGGTGATAGAGGCAACCAAGGAAGAGAGAGATATGATCACGGTATCAGAGAACAGCTTTAATGATATTTATCAAAAGATTCAGGATCTCAATCAGAATGTTGTGACAATCCATGGTCAAGTAAATGAGGTTTTGGAATCCAACAATAGGATTGTGGACAGCATAAGTCAGATATCGGCAGTTAGCGAACAAGTCGCAGCCAATGCAACAGAAGCGGTAGCTCATGGGGAAAATAGCATGCATCAGACAGAGGAAGCGAAGAAGCTTATGGACAAGTTGTATGAGAATACAAAGGAATTGGAGAGGTATATGGTATGATGAGAGAGATTATTGATTTTCACACCCATCCATACGAGACGATGGGAGAATATAGCTGTATGTACAGAGACAGCTTTTACTTGAACCGTGAGGAGGCAGAGGCGGAGTTAAAGGCAGTGGGCATTACACATATCTGCGGTTCTGTGATAGAAGTTGGCGTGAAAAAGGAGGATTGGGAGAAAGAAGGTTTTGCATATATTCAAAAGCTCAATAATAGAGCGCTAGAGATAGCAGAGCACTTTAATGGTTATTGCACGCCGGGCTTTCATGTTCATCCAGACTATGTAAGAGAATCCTGTGATGAGATAGAAAGGATGCATAAGAAGGGAGTACAGCTTATCGGTGAGTTAGTTCCATATATGCATGGCTGGAAAGATTATTCCAATCGAAATTTTGCCGAGATTCTGGATGTGGCAGAGCAATATCATATGATTATCAGCTATCACACTGTGGAAGAGGAAGCGGAGCAGATGGCGCAGATGATAGCAGAACATAAAAATCTTATCTTTGTGGCGGCACATCCGGGACAGAGGGTAGGCTATGAGAAGCATATAGAGAGAATTAGCCGCTATGAAAATGCATATCTGGATCTCTCCGGCACAGGGCTGTTCCGTTATGGGATGTTGTGCCATGGAGTAAAAAAACTTGGTTCGGAAAGGATTTTATTTGGAACAGATTTCCCAATAACCAATCCGGGCATGTATGTGCAGGCAGTGCTATATGAGCATATCACAGATAAGGACAGGGAAAATATTTTTAGCAAAAATGCAAAGAGACTGCTGAACAGAGCAAATACTATATAAGAAACAAAAGAATGATAGAGCATGTAAGCAGATTGTATTGGATAAATTTATGTTGTATTTGACAAGCTTTAAAAAGACAGAGGAATCGGTGCATCGTAACGAGCACAAAGCAGGAATAGAACTTTTACGATATGCCTTAAAAGAAGAGTACGGCATCCAAGAACTTCCTGACATAAAGCGGGGCGTATATGGAAAGCCGTATTTCTCCAATAGGAACCGCATATATTTTAATATCAGCCATGCCAGACATATGGTGGTATGCGCTGTGGCACAAGCAGAGCTGGGAGTGGATATTGAGGCAGTCCGCAGGATCAGAAAAGGGATGGTAGAGCGAGTTTTAACACAAACAGAAAAAGCTTGGTTGCTGCAAAGGAATGACAAGGAAGATTCCTTTATCCGATTGTGGAATCTAAAGGAAAGCTATGTAAAAGCGACCGGAGAAGGACTCTCAAAAGACTTTAGGGAAATAGAATTTTCCCTGCCGGATGAGGGTTTTGGCGAGATATGCTGCAACCAGAAAGGATACCACTTTTTTCAGAAAAAAGTGAAGGAACAGATCTATCTGGCATTATGCATGAAACAGACAGAGATTCCTGAAGAAATGAAAAAACTGCACATACTTTTTTAAAAGAAAGGACACAGATTATACACAAATGTTTTCTATACTTGGTACATAGCAAAAGGAAAGGAGTCATGAAATATGTACGGAGAGAATGAAAACAACCAAGAATATAATCAGACATCAGAAAGCAGCAGCTATGAGTCTAATGAGCATACAGAACAAGCAGAGGAGCCAGTACAGGAACAAGTACAGGACAACACCGAGATTTCACAGCCCTTCGTAGAATCGACCTACCGAAATATCTATTATAATGATGAGGCGGATCTAGGTTCAGGGACAAAAC
>CAMWWW010000133.1 GCA_947178015.1 uncultured Clostridia bacterium | reverse complement strand
TTATTCAATGTAAAACTATGAAAATATAACTTTTACAAAAACTTGTAAACTGCTGCAATATAGGTAAGATTACAAGAACGGGTAGAAGACAAACGTGTCTGGAATATGAATAAAAAGTAGCATAGCCAGAGCGGCTATGCGGACCATTTTCGAAAGTTGCAGTAAAAATTTGATTATAAATCATGCCTTGGTAATACTTTGTTCATAATTTATTCATGTGTTTGTCGTGGCTCTTTAATAAAAAGTACTTGCATATCTCAAAATGCTATGCTATAATTAGGAAGCTGTTTATAAGAACGAAACACGCCTGACATGGTATTTTGCAGGCGTTTATCATGCAGATTAAAGAGGTGAAGAGAATGAGAGAGGGAATCCATCCAAAATACTATCAGGCAAAGGTTGTATGCAACTGTGGAAATGAGTTTGTGACAGGTTCTACAAAGGAAGACATCCATGTTGAAATCTGCTCCAAGTGTCATTCCTTCTACACAGGTCAGCAGAAGTCCAGTGCTGCCCGCGGACGTGTAGACAAGTTTAATAAGAAATATGGTTTTGCATCTAACAACTAATAGGAAGAAAAGCTAAGGTTGAGGTTATTTAATCTCAACCTTCTTTTGCAATATAGAAAGATACAGGAAAGGGATAGTATGAAATCATCTGGAATTGGCGGGCAGGCCGTCATTGAAGGAATTATGATGAAGAATAAGGATAGATACGCTGTGGCGGTGCGCAAGCCGGATCAGGAGATCGAGGTGGAGGTGCGGGAGAGCGGCAGCGTGATGAAGAACCCGATTCTGAAAAAGATACCGATTGTGCGCGGCGTGCTGAGTTTTGTAGAATCGTTGGTGCTGGGGATGCAGACGCTTACTTTTTCGGCAGGATTTTATGAGGAAGAGGAGGCGAAGCCGGGCAAGGCAGAGAAGGCGTTTGACAAAATCTTTAAGGATAAGGCAGAGAGTGTTGTGATGGGGCTTACGGTGATGTTCTCCGTCGTGTTTGCTGTGGCGATCTTTATGATACTTCCTTATTATATCTCAGAGCTTTTAAGACCATATGTGATCTCCTCGGCGCTGATGGCGTTGATAGAGGGAGCGCTGCGTCTGGCGATCTTTATCGGCTATATTTTCTTGATCACTTTGATGAAGGATATTCGGCGGGTATTTATGTATCATGGCGCAGAACATAAATGTATTAATTGTGTGGAGTCGGGGCTTCCCCTTACTGTGGAGAATGTGAGGATCAGTTCTAGGCTGCATAAGCGCTGCGGAACAAGCTTTCTTTTGATTGTGATGATTGTCAGTATTATTTTCTTTTTCTTTATTCATACGCCGAATCCCTTATGGCGGGTGGTGATCCGGCTTTTGTTGGTGCCAGTGATCGCGGGCGTGTCATATGAATTTATCCGCTTGGCGGGGAGCAGTGATTCTGCCGTGGTAAATTTGTTGAGTATGCCGGGAATGTTGCTGCAAAGATTGACCACGAAAGAGCCGGACGACGGCATGATCGAGGTGGCGATCCGCGCGGTGGAGGCGGTGTTTGATTGGAAGCAGTATCTGGCTGATGAGGGAAAGATCACACAGGAAGAGCTTGCTCAGCTTAGGGCGGAGGAAGGCTTTGAATTTATAGTAGATGGTGAGGAGAGTTAGTCGGGAATTACCATGGAGACATTGAATGGACTGCTTTTGTGGGGCAAGAGAGAGCTGGAGGCTGCTGGTGTTGCAGAATATGAGCTGGATGCGTGGCTGCTTCTCTCTTTTGCGACAGGAGTTGACAGGGCAAAGTATTTGGCGGACAGGAACAAGGGAGTTTCAGATGAAGCCGCTGGTCGTTATAAGGAGCTGATTACGAACAGAGCAAAGCGAATTCCTCTTCAGCAGCTTACGGGGTGGCAGGAGTTTATGGGGCTGACGTTTGAGGTTGACGACAATGTGCTGATACCAAGGCAGGACACGGAGCTGCTTGTGGAGGAAGCGGGAAAGAGGATCAAGGAGAAAACACAGGCGAGTGTGTTGGATCTGTGCACAGGCTCTGGTTGTATTATTACTAGTCTTGCGTATTATTATGGCAGATTGGGCAGCGGGCAGATCGTTCGGGCGGTTGGCTCGGATCGTTCGGGCAGGGCGCTTGAAATTGCCGAAAAAAACGCGGCAAGGCATGGAGTGGAGGTAAGTTTTTTAAAGGGAGATCTCTTTGAGGCGGTGGAGGGAAGCTTTGATTTGATCGTTTCAAATCCGCCCTACATCCCGTCGTCTGTGATAGAATCCCTAGAGCCGGAAGTCAGAGAGTATGAGCCGCGCATGGCGCTTGACGGCGGGGAGGATGGGCTGTATTTTTATCGCAGGATTACAGAGCAGGCAGCTTTCTATTTGACAGCGGGCGGGTATCTGTTGTATGAGATTGGACACGATCAAGGGGAGGCAGTGGCTTCCATATTGAAGGAAAACGGCTATGCCGATATCAGAATATATCAGGATCTGGCGGGACTTGACCGGGTATGTTTGGGAAAGAAGATGGAGGAATAGATAATGTTTGATAAATTAGAAGATTTGCTGCTTCGCTATTCAGAGCTGATGCAGGAGCTTGCGTCGCCGGAGGTGACAGGCGATCCGAGCCATTTTAGGAAATTAATGAAGGAGCAGAGTGATCTTGCTCCGATTGTGGAGGCGTACTCCGCTTATAAAAAAGCAAAGGAGACGATAGAGGACAGTCTCTCGATGCTGGAGGAGGAAAGCGATCCAGAGATGAAGGAGCTTCTCAAGGAGGAGCTTTCCGGGGCAAAGCAGGATGTGGAGGAGTTGGAAAAGAAGCTTAAGATTTTACTGCTTCCCAAGGACCCGAATGATGATAAGGATGTCGTCGTGGAGATCCGCGCAGGTGCGGGCGGAGATGAGGCGGCTTTGTTTGCGGCGGAGATATACCGTTTGTATGTGCATTATGCGGAGCGTCAGCGCTGGAAGGTGGAGCTGGTGAGCGTGGATGAGATAGGAATTGGCGGTATGAAGGAGGTCAGCTTTATGATCTCTGGACAGGGAGCTTATTCGAAGTTGAAATATGAGAGCGGCGTGCATCGCGTGCAGCGTGTGCCGGAGACAGAGTCCGGCGGTCGTATTCATACCTCAACCATCACTGTGGCAGTGATGCCGGAGGTGGAGTCTGTGGATGTCGTGATTGACGACAAGGATATTCGAATTGATGTGATGCGTGCTTCAGGAAATGGAGGCCAGTGTGTCAATACCACAGATTCGGCTGTCCGCCTGACACATTATCCCACTGGTATTGTGGTTTACAGCCAGACAGAAAAATCCCAGCTACAAAATAAAGAAAAGGCTTTTGCGCTGCTGCGCGCGAAACTATACGACATTGAGCAGCAGAAGGCGCATGACGCTGAAGCGGAGCTTCGCAGAAGTCAGATTGGAACAGGAGATCGCTCCGAGAAGATCCGCACCTATAATTTTCCGCAAGGACGTGTTACGGATCATCGAATTGGACTTACACTCTATAAGTTGGATAAAATTATGGACGGAGATATTGAAGAAATTTTGGATGCCTGCATTGCCGCCGATCAGGCAGCAAAGCTGGCGAAGATGAATGAATAACAGGAAAGAGTCAGGTGCTGGACAAAATATATTGTGTTTGTTATAATCAAGATAAAGGTACGTTTTCGTAATAATACAGACAGACCTGCGATAGACAGAAGGAATGGGGATGGAGGACTGGATTAGATGAAGAGCAAAGCAACAAGAGTTCTGCTGATTAGCTGTATTGCTGTACTTTCACTGTGTGGAGTGATATTCATCTTGCTGACAACTACGGTAAATCAGAAAATATCGTCGACAATTAATGATATTGGCACGATTTATATGTCAGGAATGAGTGAACAGATTGCCCGTCATTTTGGAACCATGATAGAGATGAATTTAGATCAGATTCAGGGAATTGTGAACCGCACGCCGCCGGAAACAATCAAGAATGATGAGGAGATGATGGAGGAGCTTACCATTAGCGGTCAGGTGCGCTCGTTTGATTCTCTTGCTCTGTATACTACAGAGGGAGAATTTATTATGGTGTACGGGGAGGAAATTCATCTGATTGATCCAGAGCCTTTTTTACAGTCCCTTAATAATCATCAAAATAAGGTGGCGGTTGGGCAGACTTCCTCCGGGAAAGATATGATTCTTATGGGAGTGGACGCCAGCTATCCGTTAAGTAATGGAAAAGAGTGTACGGCGTTGGTGGCGACTCTTCCAGTAGAATACATTAATGAGATGCTTACCTTGGATGATAATAACTCCACAGGTTGGGCACATATTATCCGATCCGACGGTTCCTATGTAATACGAAACAGCAATGCATACCGGGATAGCTATTTTGAGCGTCTCAGGGAGGAAGTTTCGGGGGGAGACAAAAATCCAGAACAATATGTGGAAGAACTGCGTCAGGCGATGAGCGAGGGAGAGAATTATTCTGCTGTCTTGGAGGTTGACAATGAAAAGCGTCATATTTATTGTAGCTCTCTTCCAGATTCCGAGTGGTATCTAATTAATGTGATGCCGTATGGTATGATGGATGATCTGATCACGCAGCTTGGTGCGCAGCGGACGGGATCTATTTTAATGTGCTATGGCGCGATTATTGTCGGATTTTTAATTACCTTTGTGATATATTATCGTCTGACAAAGCAGCAGATTCGGGATATAGAGGAAGCAAGGCAGGAGGCGGTCCGCGCCAATATGGCGAAAAGTGAGTTTTTGTCCAATATGAGCCATGATATCAGAACGCCTATGAACGCGATTGTCGGCATGACGGCGATTGCCACGGCGAATATTGACAATATACAGCAGGTGAAAAACTGCCTTAAGAAGATCACCTTATCCAGCAAGCATCTGCTTGGACTTATCAACGATGTGCTGGATATGTCAAAGATTGAGAGCGGAAAGATGACGCTCAATATGGATATCGTTTCCCTTCGTGAAACAATGGAGGGAATTGTAAGTATTGTGCAGCCGCAGTTAAAGACAAAGAATCAGCACTTTGATGTCTTTATCCATGATATTGAAGTGGAGAATGTCTACTGCGACAGTGTGCGTATAAACCAAGTGCTATTAAACTTTCTTTCTAACGCGATCAAATTTACCTCAGAGGGAGGGACCATACATATTTCACTGTCTGAGGAGGAATCTCCAAAGGGAGATAATTATGTTCGTGTGCATTTCCGCGTAAAGGATAATGGAATGGGAATGTCGCGGGAGTTTAAGGAAAAGATTTTTGAGTCCTTTGCGCGGGAGGACAATAAGCGTGTGCACAAGACGGAGGGTACTGGTCTTGGCATGGCCATCACGAAATATATTATTGATGCCATGAAGGGCACAATTGAAGTGGAGAGTGAACAGGGAAAGGGCACAGAATTCCATGTCACGCTGGATCTGGAGAGGGCGAATGTTGTGGAGGAGGATATGAAGCTTCCCGATCTGCATATGCTTGTGGTGGATGATGATGAGCAGTTGTGCCAGACCACCGCGTTTTCCCTGCAAGAGATCGGCGTCAAGGCGGAGTGGACCTTTGACGGAGAGTCAGCGGTTCAGATGGTGGAGAAGCGTCATAATAAGAATGATGATTACCATGCAGTTTTGATTGACTGGAAGATGCCAGATATGGATGGAATTGAGACGGCGAGAGAGATACGGAAACACATGGGTTCGAATGTGCCGATCCTTTTAATGTCTGCCTACGATTGGAGCGATATTGAGAAGGAAGCGAGGGAGGCGGGAATCAATGGCTTTATCTCAAAACCTTTGTTTAAATCGACTCTTTTCTACGGCTTAAAACAATACACGGGACTTGTAGAGGAAGAGACGGTGGATCATGCAGCGCAGGAATTTGAGTTGGAGGGCTTAAAGATTCTTCTCGCGGAGGACAATGATCTCAACTGGGAGATTGCAGACGAGCTGCTTTCTTCTCTGGGACTTGAGCTGGAGCGTGCTGAAAATGGACAGATCTGTGTGGAAAAATTCTGTGCGTCTGAGGTTGGTTTTTATCAGGCAATCTTGATGGATATTCGTATGCCGATTATGTCAGGTTATGAGGCGACAGAGGCAATTCGCGCTCTAGATCGCGAGGATGCCAAGCTGCCGATTATCGCTATGACAGCAGACGCATTTTCCGAGGATCGAGAGAGATGTCTGGCGTGCGGCATGAACGCGCATATTGCAAAACCGATTGATGTGAAGGAAGTTGTGCGGTTGCTGGAAAAGCATATTATGAAGAAGTAATGCAGGGAATGGTGGACTGTGGGAAAAATATTGTGCTATATATATGAAGAAATGGCAGATTTCGAGATAAGTTTGTTGCTGCACAGGCTTAGAAATATGGGCAGAAAAGAAATACTTTCTATTTCTGAAACGCTTGCGCCTGTGACGGCACAGTCAGGGCTTATCTATAGGCCAGAGAGAAGAATTGAGGACATCACATCGCTCGCTATGGTGGAGGCGCTGATTATTCCGGGCGGCCCTATCAATAATCAGCAGAATGATATTTGTCCGCTGGCGAGAAAGATTGTAGATGAGGGGAAACTGCTGGCGGCTATCTGTTTTGCACCTCAGTTTGCCGGAAGAGCAGGAATTCTGGATCATTACCAGTATACAACTT
>CAMWWW010000132.1 GCA_947178015.1 uncultured Clostridia bacterium | reverse complement strand
AACCCGTGGCCTCAACAATGCGAATGTTGCGCGCTCCCAACTGCGCTAATGCCCCATGAAGATAAGTATAACATAAAAGTCAAAAAAAGCAATAGAAATATAACAGAAATGCAAGGTTTTGGCAAAGTGCCTAAAGAATTGTTAAAAGATAATTTTTAACGATTCCTGCAAAGTGCTTCGCAATTAGCCGGAACCAGAAATAATTCTTTAATAGTTATTTCTGAATGGTTCCTAAAGTGGTATAAAGCAACGAAAAACAGAAGATACTGTATGGGAGGGATTTGTATGGGAAATCGTGTGATATGGATAGTGCTTGACAGTGTAGGGATGGGAGAACTTCCTGATGCGAAAAGATTTGGCGATGAGGGCAGCAATACTCTTGGCAATATAGCGAGGGATACAAAGCTGTCTCTTCCAAATATGCGAAAGCTTGGTCTTGGAAATATTGAGGGAATGAAGGGGATTGAGCCTGTGGCAAAGCCCATTGGATGTTACGGGCGGCTTGCAGAGTTGTCTGACGGCAAGGATACCACGACAGGTCATTGGGAGATGACAGGAATTCATGTCTCACAGCCCTTTCCCACATATCCAGATGGATTTCCAGAGGATATCATAGAGCGTTTTAAGAAGGCGGCTAATGTGGAAGGGATACTTGGAAATTGTGCGGCATCTGGAACAGAGATTATCCAGAGACTAGGAAAAAGGCATGTGGAGACAGGATATCCAATTATCTACACTTCGGCGGACAGTGTTTTTCAGATTGCATGTCATAAAAAGGTTTATACTGTGGAGAGATTATATGAGATGTGCGAGAGGGCAAGGGAGCTGCTTACTGGCAAGGATGCAGTGGCAAGAGTGATTGCAAGACCTTTTGACGGAGAAGAAGGAAATTATACGAGAACAACAGAGCGCAGAGATTTTTCACGGAAGCCGCCCAAGGATACTCTTTTGGTGCGCGTAAAGGATGCAGGACTTTCTGTAAAGGCGGTCGGAAAAATTGAAGATATTTTTGCCGGGGAAGGTATTACAGAGGCGGTACACACAAAAAATAATATGGATGGAGTGGAGCGGACGATCCAGTTCATGAAAACAGAGGGCGCAGGGATTATTTTTACAAATCTGGTGGAATTTGACATGAAATGGGGACATCGGAATGATGTATGCGGTTATGCGAGAGGACTGGAGGAGTTTGATGCTGTATTGCCGGAGATTATGGCAGCGATGAAGAAGGAAGATATTTTAATTCTCACTGCGGATCATGGCTGTGACCCTACAACACCAAGCACCGATCATTCCAGAGAATACGTCCCAGTATTGTTATATGGAGAAGGGCTTATGCAAGATGTGAATCTGGGGACACGAAGTACCTTTGCCGATATTGGTCAGACCGTGGCGGATTTGTTTGGACTGAAGCCTCTTCTTATTGGAAAAAGCTTTTTAGATAGTATTATGGGAGTTATGGTGCAGGGCACAGAAAGGAGGCGGTACCATGCGGATGTATGACATTATAATGAAGAAAAGGAACGGGCTTGCACTGACGAAGGATGAGATTGATTTTATGATTGCAGGCTACACAAAAGGAGATATCCCGGATTATCAGATGTCTGCTTTGATGATGGCAGTTTATTTTAAAGGAATGAACGAGGAAGAGACATCCAACCTTACCATGGCGATGGCGCATAGTGGAGATATCATCGATCTGTCTCAGATCAATGGTCTGAAAGCAGATAAGCATAGCACAGGAGGAGTGGGAGATAAGACTTCGCTGGTTTTGAGTCCAATGGTTGCGGCATGTCAGGTCCCGGTGGCGAAGATGTCGGGGCGAGGGCTTGGGCACACAGGCGGCACCATTGATAAGCTGGAAAGCTTTCCGGGATTTTCTACCTCGATGACAAATGAGGAATTTATCGATCATGTGAATCGTGTAGGTATGGCAATTATCGGGCAAACGGCAGATCTTGCTCCAGCGGACAAAAAGCTGTACGCGTTGAGGGACGTGACAGCGACGGTGGACAATCTTTCTCTGATCGCATCCAGCATTATGAGCAAAAAGCTTGCAGCGGGCTCGGATGTGATTGTTCTGGATGTCAAGACAGGGAGCGGCGCATTTATGAAACGAGAAGATGAAGCGGTGGCGCTTGCCCGCGAGATGGTAAGGATAGGTACCAGCGCCGGAAAAGAGACGGTGGCGATAATCTCAGATATGAACCAGCCGCTTGGCTATGCAGTTGGAAATGCACTGGAGGTAAAGGAAGCGATTGACACCTTAAATGGAGAAGGGTCAAAGCAGCTATTGGAGTTATGCCTAGCACTTGGCTCCTATATGGTGGCAGGCACAAAACATGCAGCCAACGTGGAGGATGCAAGGGCACTGCTGCTTAAGACCATTGAGGACAAAAGTGCGCTTAAGAAGCTGGCAGAGTTTGTGGAAGCACAAGGGGGAGATGCGAGAGCCGTTTATGATACCTCGCTGCTTCCAAAAGCATCCATTGTGATGGAGATCAAGGCCGAGGCAGATGGCTTTATCGAAAAAATTGAGACAGAAGAGATCGGAATGGTTTCTCTTATTTTAGGAGGAGGCAGAGAGACAAAAGAAAGCGAGATCGATCTGTCCGTCGGGATTGTGATGCACAAAAAGATCTCAGATGCTGTTAAGACAGGGGAAACCATAGCCACAATGCACGGAAATGATCTGGAAAAGCTACAGCAGGCAAAGGAGCGTTTTTTGGCAGCGATTACCTTTTCTAAAACACCTGTGCCAAAAACCAGTTTTATAAAATGGATTATCACAGCCAGCGGCACGACGAAATATTGAGAGAACATACCAAATAATCTATCACAAGGAAAGAAGAATTTTAGAATAAGCATTGTAATATTTGGAAAAATATATTAGAATAGAAGTAATTACCACCGAACCAGTGGTCGATACAATTTTTATGCTATTATAATTATTAGGAGGTTTTAGAATGGCTAGAAAAATGAAAACCATGGATGGAAATACCGCTGCGGCTCATGTGTCCTATGCGTACACAGATGTGGCAGCGATCTATCCGATCACCCCTTCTTCCCCGATGGCAGAGCTGGCTGATAAGTGGGCAACAGAAGGAAGAAAGAACATCTTCGGGCAGGAGGTTCAGGTAACAGAGATGCAGTCTGAGGCAGGAGCAGCAGGAACAGTGCATGGTTCTTTAGCAGCAGGCGCGCTGACAACCACCTTCACAGCTTCCCAAGGACTTTTGCTGATGATCCCGAATATGTACAAGATTGCAGGTGAGCTTCTGCCGGGCGTGATCAATGTGTCAGCACGTGCACTGGCAAGCCATGCGCTGTCTATCTTTGGCGATCACTCCGACGTTTATGCGTGCCGCCAGACAGGCTTTGCTATGCTGTGCAGCGGCGGTGTGCAGGAAGTTATGGATTTGACACCGGTCGCACATTGTGCTGCCATTAAAGGAAGCGTTCCATTTCTTAACTTCTTTGATGGATTCCGCACCTCTCATGAGCTTCAAAAGATTGAGATGTGGGATTATGAAGATCTGAAAGATATGGTTGATTTGGATGCGGTTGATAAGTTCCGTCGCCATGCATTGAATCCAGAGCACCCATGCCAGAGAGGCTCCGCACAGAATCCAGATATCTTCTTCCAAGCAAGAGAGGCATGCAATCCTTACTATGATGCAATCCCTGCTATTGTAGAGGAATACATGAACAAGGTCAATGAGAAGATTGGCACCAACTATCAGTTATTTAATTACTATGGCGCAGAGGATGCGACAAAAGTAATTATTGCTATGGGTTCCGTATGCGAGACCATTGACGAGACCATTGACTATTTGTTAAAGGCAGGAGAGAAGGTAGGTGTTGTTAAGGTTCATCTGTACAGACCATTTAGCGCAGAGCATTTGATTAATGCAATTCCTTCCACTGTCGAGCAAATCTCTGTTCTTGACAGAACAAAGGAGCCGGGCGCTCTTGGAGAGCCTCTGTATCTGGATGTTGTGGCAGCTTTGAAGGACAGCCAGTTTAAGGATGTACCAGTATATTCCGGCCGCTACGGACTTGGATCAAAGGATACGACGCCGGCGCAGATTATCGCTGTATATGAGAATACAGAGAAGAAGAAATTTACCATCGGCATTGAGGATGATGTGACAAATCTGTCCCTTCCGATTGGAAAGAATCCAAACACGACACCAGAATCCACCATTAGCTGCAAATTCTGGGGACTTGGCTCTGATGGAACAGTAGGTGCAAACAAGAACTCCATCAAGATTATCGGAGATTATTCCGGTAAGTATGCGCAGGCATATTTTGATTATGATTCCAAGAAATCCGGCGGTGTTACAATCTCCCATCTTCGCTTCGGCGAGAATAAGATTCAGTCCACCTACCTGATTTCAAAGGCGAACTTTGTAGCATGCCACAATCCTTCCTATGTACATAAGTACAATATGGTTCAGGATATTAAGGATGGCGGTACGTTCTTGTTAAACTGCGGCTGGGATATGGAGCAGCTTGAGTCTCATCTTCCGGGACAAGCAAAGCGCTATATGGCAGAGCACAACATTAAGTTTTACACAATCGATGGCATTAAGATCGGCAAGGAGATCGGTCTTGGCGGACGTATCAATACTGTGCTTCAGGCAGCATTCTTTAAGCTTACCGAGGTGATTCCAGTAGAGGATGCCGTAAAATATATGAAGGATGCAGCTACTGCAACCTATGGAAGAAAAGGCGATGCTGTCGTTGCCATGAATCATAAGGCAATTGACAGAGGAATTCAGGATGTAGTGGAGATCCAGATTCCAGAAAGCTGGAAAAATGCTGTGGATGAAGATATGTCTGTAAAGGCAAGCGGAGACAGAGCAGATGTAGTAAACTTTGTCAACGATATCCAGATTCCGATCAATGCACAGGAAGGCAATAAGCTGCCAGTATCGGCATTTAAGGCATATGTAGATGGCTCCACACCATCGGGTTCTTCTTCCTTTGAGAAGAGAGGCATTGCAGTGGATGTGCCGAAGTGGATTCCTGAAAATTGTATCCAGTGTAATTTCTGTTCCTATGTATGTCCACATGCGGTTATTCGTCCGGCCGTGCTGACAGAGGAGGAGAAGAATCAGGCACCTGCAGATATGAAGCTTAAACCGATGACAGGTATGGCTGGATATTATTTTGGAGTGACGATTTCTGCACTGGATTGTACTGGATGCGGTTCCTGTGCGAACGTATGTCCGGGCATGAAGGGGAACAAGGCTCTTGCTATGGAATCTCTGGAGGAGAACAGACAGCAGCAGGAGGTCTTTGACTATGGACAATCTCTTCCAGTAAAGCAGGAGGTTATTGATAAATTTAAGCCTACAACCGTAAAGGGCAGCCAATTTAAGCAGCCGTTGTTAGAGTACTCTGGCGCATGTGCAGGCTGCGGCGAGACACCTTATGCGAAATTAATCACACAGTTGTTCGGTGATAGAATGTATATTGCAAACGCGACAGGATGTTCCTCCATCTGGGGTAATTCATCTCCTTCTACACCTTATACGGTGAACAAAGAAGGCAAAGGTCCTGCGTGGTCAAATTCCTTATTTGAGGATAATGCAGAGTTTGGTTACGGTATGTTCCTTGCACAGAGTGCTCTTAGAAAGGGACTTCAGGGCAAAGTTGAGGAATTGAGAGACATCACAGAGAAGGATTATGTGAAGGAAGCATGCAATGCTTATCTGGATACCTTCCTCTGCGGAACAGAAAATGGCGCGGCAACAGCGAAGTTAGTGGAAGCCCTGACAAAGAGTGTAGACGAGGATGGCTGTGAGAAGGCAAAGGCAATCTTAAAGGATGCGGATATGCTCTCCAAGAAATCACAGTGGATCTTTGGCGGTGACGGCTGGGCATACGACATCGGCTTTGGCGGCGTGGATCATGTGATTGCGAGCGGCAGAGATGTGAATGTTATGGTATTTGATACAGAGGTATATTCCAACACAGGCGGACAGTCCTCCAAATCAACACCGACAGGTGCGATTGCACAGTTTGCTGCTGGCGGCAAGGAAGTGAAGAAGAAAGATCTTGCACAGATTGCAATGAGCTATGGATATGTATATGTGGCACAGATCGCGATGGGTGCAGATTACAATCAGTGTATTAAGGCAATCTCCGAGGCAGAAAGCTATCCGGGACCATCCATTATTATCGCATACGCTCCATGTATCAACCATGGTATTAAGGGTGGAATGACGGTTGCACAGACAGAGGAGAAAAATGCGGTATTGGCAGGTTACTGGCATCTATTCCGCTTCGATCCTCGTCTTAAGGCAGAGGGCAAGAATCCATTCCAGTTAGATTCTAAAGCACCAAGCGCAAGCTATCAGGATTTCATTAAAAATGAGGTTCGCTACAGCTCATTGGTACGCTCGAATCCAGAAAGAGCACAGGAGCTGTTTGCAAAGGCAGAGAGCAACGCGAAGGAGAAATATGACTATCTTGTTAAGCTGTCCAAGCTTTATGATGTGGCAGAATAAAAGAAAATAGTTGGTAGTGTAATCAAAGACAGCGTGAAAGGCAGAAATGCTTTTTGCGCTGTCTTTTTGATATGATGTGAAATATCGTCTGAGTTATTAGCATAATCATTTTCGGGGAGGGTCCGCATAGCCAGCACAGCTATTTCCTCCGTCACCCCGCTCTCGCTTAGTGAAAAACGTAGCGGACGCTAAGCTCGTAAA
>CAMWWW010000131.1 GCA_947178015.1 uncultured Clostridia bacterium | reverse complement strand
CAAATACACTTTATATAAAAAAGGATGGAAAATTAGAAGAAGCTGCCTTTGAGCTTTTTGACAAGGAGTATTACAATGCCGAGGAGCTGAAAGCTTTTGCCGAGGAGGAGGCATACAATTATAATTATAAAAATGTGCGCGAGGCTGTCACAGTTGACCGCGTGGAGATGTCAGATAATGTGGCAGGAGCCTATCTGACTTATGAGACGGTGGAGGATTATATCGCATTTAATGATGTGGATATGTACTTGGGTACCGTAAAGGGAGCCATGAATGAGGATTATGGTTTTGATGTTACTTTTGTGACCTACGATAAGTGGGAGGAGGCAGATGTTATGGAGGTGACAAAGGACAGCGCGAATAAAGTCTTGATATTTGATTCCTCCATTGATGTGCGCATCGATGGCACCATCTGCTTTGTCAGTGATAATGTGCAGAAAAAGGACAAGAAAAATGTGACATTGACACAGGGAAGTCTGTCCTATATTATTTATAAATAAGCCGCCAAAAGAGGAGGAAACAATGGAAAAGACGATGGAAAAGATTGTGGCGCTGGCAAAGTCCAGAGGTTTTGTGTATCCGGGCTCCGAGATTTATGGAGGTCTTGCAAATACATGGGATTACGGCAATCTGGGAGTGGAGCTTAAAAACAATGTAAAAAAAGCGTGGTGGAAGAAATTTATACAGGAGAATCCCCATAATGTGGGAGTAGACTGTGCAATTTTAATGAATCCGCAGACATGGGTGGCTTCTGGTCATCTGGGAGGGTTTTCCGATCCATTGATGGACTGCAAATGCTGCCACGAGCGATTTCGCGCGGATAAATTAATAGAGGACTATCTCGAAGCGCAGCATATGGAGATAGAGGAGAGTGTCGATGCATGGTCACAGGAGAAGATGAAGAATTTTGTTGAGGAGAACAACATTCCCTGCCCTTCCTGCGGCAAGCATGATTTTACGGATATTCGTCAGTTTAATCTAATGTTCAAGACTTTTCAGGGTGTGACGGAGGATGCAAAGAATACCATTTATCTAAGACCAGAGACGGCACAGGGCATCTTTGTCAACTTTAAGAATGTACAGAGAACCTCCAGAAAGAAGATACCATTCGGCATTGGACAGATTGGAAAATCTTTCCGCAACGAGATCACGCCGGGCAATTTTACATTCCGCACAAGAGAATTTGAGCAGATGGAGCTGGAATTCTTCTGCGAGCCAGATACCGATCTGGAATGGTTTGCTTACTGGAAAGAATTTTGCATCAATTGGTTAAAAACACTTGGCATAAAAGAGGAAGAGCTCCGCGCGCGCGATCACGAAAAGGAGGAGCTTAGTTTTTATAGCAAGGCTACTACCGATCTGGAATTTTTATTCCCATTTGGCTGGGGAGAGCTGTGGGGCATAGCGGACAGAACCGATTACGATCTGACACAGCATCAAAATGTATCTGGCGAGGATATGGGATATTTTGATGATGAGAAGGCAAAAAGATATATTCCATATGTGATAGAGCCTTCTCTGGGCGCGGATCGCGTGACGCTTGCATTTTTATGTGCGGCGTATGACGAGGAGGAGCTTGCAGAGGGCGATATGCGCACCGTGCTTCACTTCCATCCGGCGCTTGCTCCGGTTAAGGTGGGGGTTCTACCGCTCTCCAAAAAACTAAGTGAGGGTGCGGAGAAGATCTATACAGAATTATCCAAATATTATAATTGCGAGTACGATGATAGGGGAAATATCGGAAAACGCTACAGAAGGCAGGATGAGATAGGTACGCCATTCTGTGTTACTTATGATTTTGACTCACAGACAGATGGAGCGGTGACGGTTCGCGACCGCGACAGTATGGAGCAAGAGAGAGTAAAAATAGAGGATTTAAAGACATATCTGGATAAAAAAATGGAGTATTAGAAAAGATAACCATTTCCATTTATCGTTGATGGAAAATACGCAGGAATAAAATATAAGCTTATGAAAAAAAGTAGTGGACGTAAGTCAAAAGTGTGTTATAATATTAACAGACTTTCAGGCAAAAATAGCCGTCAGAGATGACAGGAAGCAATGAAACAGGAGGAATGTAGAGTATGGCAAAATGGGTATATTTGTTTAAAGAAGGAAATGCAGATATGCGGAATCTTCTTGGAGGAAAGGGAGCAAATCTCGCAGAGATGACCAATTTGGGGCTGCCGATCCCGCAGGGTTTTACCGTTACGACGGAGGCTTGTACGGATTATTATAATAATGGAAAAAAGATCAGCGATGAGATTCAGGAGCAGATCTTTGCTGCTCTAAAGCAGCTTGAGGAGCTTCAGGGAAAGAAATTCGGGGATACACAGGACCCGCTTTTGGTGTCGGTTCGTTCTGGTGCACGTGCTTCTATGCCGGGCATGATGGACACGATTCTGAATCTGGGACTGAATGATGAGGCTGTGGAGGGCTTTGCAAACAAGACCGGCAACCCTCGTTTCGCTTATGATTCCTACAGAAGATTTATCCAGATGTTCTCCGATGTTGTTATGGAGATGAGCAAGACCTTCTTTGAGGGAATTTTAGACGAGATTAAGGAATCGAAGGGCGCAAAATATGATACCGATCTGACTGCGGAGGATCTGAAGGAAGTGATTGCGCGCTATAAAGCTATTTATAAAGAGAAGATGGGCGAGGAGTTCCCGCAAGATCCAAAGGTTCAGTTGATGGAGGCGGTAAAAGCAGTGTTCCGTTCATGGGATAACCCAAGAGCGATTGTATACCGCAGAATGAATGATATTCCGGGCGATTGGGGTACGGCGGTAAATGTGCAGGCGATGGTATTTGGAAATATGGGAAATACCTCTGGTACAGGTGTTGCATTTACAAGAAATCCTTCTACCGGTGAGCATGGAATTTATGGCGAGTACCTGATCAATGCACAGGGCGAGGATGTTGTGGCAGGTATCCGCACACCTCAGCCAATCACAAAGCTTGCAGAGGACCTGCCAGAGTGCTATAAGCAGTTTATGGAGATTGCGAACAAGCTGGAGAATCACTATCGTGATATGCAGGATATGGAATTTACCATTCAGGAGGGCAAGCTGTATTTCCTTCAGACGAGAAATGGAAAGAGAACAGCTCCCGCGGCGATACAGATTGCATGCGATCTGGTAGATGAAGGAAAGATTACGGAGGAGGAGGCGGTTCTCCGCATCGAGGCAAAATCTCTGGATCAGCTTCTGCATCCGACCTTTGACGCTAAGGCTTTAAAGGAAGGCGAGGTAATTGGAAGCGCACTTCCGGCTTCTCCGGGAGCAGCGGCAGGAAAGGTATACTTTACGGCAGAGGATGCAAAGGCAGCAGGAGAGCGCGGAGAGAGAGTTATTCTGGTTCGTCTTGAGACATCCCCGGAGGATATTGAGGGTATGCATGCTGCACAGGGAATTCTTACTGTGCGCGGTGGTATGACAAGCCATGCAGCAGTGGTAGCGCGTGGTATGGGAACCGCTTGTGTATCTGGCTGCGGCGACATTAAGATCAATGAGGAAGCAAAGGTATTTGAGCTTGGCGGACATAAGATAGTAGAGGGAGATTACATCTCTCTGGATGGTTCTACAGGTAAGATTTATCTGGGAGATATTAAGACGGTGGAGGCTTCTGTATCCGGCAACTTCGGCAGAATTATGGCTTGGGCAGACAAGTTCAGGACATTGAAGGTTAGAACAAATGCAGATACTCCGGCAGATACGCTAAATGCAGTAAAGCTTGGCGCGGAGGGAATTGGTCTGTGCCGTACAGAGCATATGTTCTTTGAGGCGGATCGTATCCCGAAGATTCGCAAGATGATTCTGTCCGATACTGTTGAGGCGAGAGAGGAAGCATTAAATGAGCTGATTCCATTCCAGAAGGGCGACTTTAAAGCAATGTACGAGGCTCTGGAGGGAAGACCGATGACCGTGCGTTATCTGGACCCGCCGCTTCATGAGTTTGTTCCTACCGATATGGAGGACATTAAGGCGCTTGCCGCAGATATGGGACTGACACCGGAAGATGTCAAGGCAAAATGTGATGAGCTTCACGAGTTTAACCCAATGATGGGACACAGAGGCTGCCGTTTGGCCGTTACGTATCCTGAGATCGCTAAGATGCAGACAAGAGCGGTTATGGAGGCTGCTATCGAGGTGAAGCAGGAGAAAGGCTATGATATCGTTCCTGAGATTATGATTCCGCTTGTCGGCGAGAAGAAGGAATTGAAGTTTGTGAAGGATATTGTGATAGAGACTGCTGAGCAGGTGAAGAAAGAGAAAGGCTCCGATATAGAATATCATATTGGAACAATGATTGAGATTCCTCGTGCAGCACTCTTGGCAAATGAGATTGCGGAGGAGGCAGAATTCTTCTCCTTCGGAACAAATGACCTGACACAGATGACCTTTGGATTCTCCCGCGACGATGCAGGAAAATTCTTGGATTCCTATTATAAATCCAAGATTTATGAGTCTGATCCATTTGCAAGACTGGATCAGAACGGTGTGGGACAGTTGGTTTCTATGGCAGCAGAGAAGGGCCGTAGCGTAAGGCCTGAGCTTAAGCTCGGTATCTGCGGAGAGCATGGAGGAGATCCTTCTTCCATCGAATTCTGTCATAAGGTTGGGCTTAATTATGTATCTTGCTCACCTTTCCGCGTGCCGATTGCGAGACTTGCCGCTGCACAGGCTGCTTTGAATAATAAATAAGTGATGTGATTGATTGTGCCGCCACAGCTTTTTTGGCTTGTGTATTGGAGAAAGCTGTGGCGGCTGGTATAGTTTTTAATCAGTAGAGGAAAATAGCATGAAAAACATGAAAGTAAAGAATAAATTAATCCTTTTTAGCGGTATAATGCTGGCCCTTATTATATGGACCGCAGCAGTGGGTATGATAATTGCAAATCTTACGAACAAGGCGCGTGCACAGCGGTTTAATACATATGGTCGGGGTGAGCTGTATCTATGTGAAGCTTTCAGTAATTTCCATGAAGTTAAAGTGCATTTGCGCAATATGCTGTTTTTATATGATGAGGATGATCTGGAAGGAAGACAGCAGGAAATGGTGTTGATCCGTGAAAAGGTGGAGGAGGCCAATCAGAATTTTTCCGAGTATTCTGAGATGATAGACTCCTTTAGTCAGACGATTATCGACAGTTTTGATCGTTGTCTTGTCCATGTCAACGCATATAAGGACTATGTAGAAGGTGCAATGGAACTTGTGAATAATGGACAGCTAGATACGGCGATTCAGGAGCTTCAGACTACAGGGCTACAGACGGCTACCGATGCAGAAACTGTACTGAGAGAGATCATTGAACAGATGGATAAAGATTCTGAGGCGGCAGATCAGCGCATTGAATTACAGGTAAATGCATTGTTTGTGATTATGGTCGGTATCTGTGTTGTCAGCATTATAATAGCCATGATCTATTGCTCCATTCTTACAAGAGCGATTACGGTGCCGATTGCCAAGCTTTCAGTGGCTTCGAAAAAGCTTGCTTATGGAGATGTAGAGGTAGATTGCACAAAGACCAGCGAGGACGATCTCGGTGCACTTTTGGATGATTTTGCACATATGGCGGGTAATATAAAGGAACAGGCGAGAATCGCGGAGATGATCTCACATGGAGATTTGACCGTAAAGGTAGAGCCGAGAGGAGAGAGCGATATTCTTGGCAAGGCTCTTAAAAAGCTGGTGACAGATAATAATATTACACTTGGAAATATTGCAGAGTCAACCAAACAGGTAACATTAGAATCAGGGCAGGTTGCGGCTGCAAGCCAGTCATTGGCACAGGGCTCCACAGAGCAGGCAAGTGCTCTTGAGCAGGTTTCTGTATCAATGAGCGAGATCGCGGAGCATACCAAAAACAATGCTACAGAAGCGGACGAAGCGAATCAGTTGGTACATAATGTGAAAGAGATGGCAGTTACCGGAAATGGAGAGATGCGCTCCATGATTGATGCCATGAATGACATTAATGAGTCTTCTATGAGCATCTCTAAGATAATAAAAGTAATTGATGATATTGCGTTCCAGACCAATATGCTTGCATTAAATGCGGCGGTGGAGGCTGCCAGAGCAGGAGAAGCAGGAAAAGGTTTTGCTGTGGTTGCCGAGGAGGTAAGAGATCTTGCGGCAAAGAGTACAGCGGCGGCGAGCGAGACGGCCGATCTGATAGAGACTTCTATATCGAAGGTCAACCATGGTGCAGGACTTGTTGACAGGACGGCAAAATCTTTGAATGAGATTGTTCTTTCTATTGATAAGATTGTTGACTTGATTTCGGATATTGCTTCGGCATCGAACAATCAGGCGACGGCGGTGGCACAGATCAATCAGGCGATCGGGCAGGTATCGCAGGTAGTGCAGACCAACTCTGCTACCAGTGAAGAATGTGCTGCAGCCAGCGAAGAACTGTCAAGTCAGGCGGCTGCACTTAGAACACTTATGTCAAGCTATAAGCTGGATGGAAGAAAAGGTTATTAGAATCAAGCTGATTTAATATAAGATAGATATGGAATACCCCGTTTGTATAGGTGCGGGGTATTTTATATGTTTATATAAAGACGACACCACTTTACAACTTTTTGACAAAGTATAGGTTTTGGTGATGGCGATTTGTAGAATCATTTTCGGGAATGGTCCGCGCCGTGAGATGCCTATAGTCCTCCGTCACCCCGCTCCCGCTTAGTTCAAAACGTAGCGGACGCTAAACTCGTG
>CAMWWW010000130.1 GCA_947178015.1 uncultured Clostridia bacterium | reverse complement strand
GGTATTCTCTAACTATATTGCAAATCATAGAATATCACAGGAATCACAAAATTGCAAGATTATATTAAAATAACCCGTTCCTACCTATTTACAACTTTTAGAAAAATCTGTAAGTTTTTGTAAAGGCGATTCATGTAATCATTTTCAAAATTAGTCCGCATAGCCAGCTCTCTGCGCGGACCTTTCCTGAACAGGATGCTACCACTCTCTATTTCGAACAAAGTACACTTTCACCAAACAAATCCACTCAAAAAAACGATATCATTCCTTTGTTACCAAAGCAATACTGTTCCAACTTGTGTTTCTTCGTCCTTGTCAAATACCAGCACATTTCCATATCCCATGCATCCGTCTGCTTCTGTCTGGTCAGTGGGTGTATTAACCTCCTGATGGCAGATTATCACCACATATGTCTTGTCCTTGGTCTGTATTTTGAGTGCCTCCGCCCAGCTATCGGGGTGGATCACATTCCTGAATTCGGATCGTACTGGAATCTTGGATACGGTAAGTGGTGACAGATCCCCTGCTTTTTTTCCATAGATAACGGTTAGGAAGGAAGTAAAGCCTTTGTTTGCTTTTGTGACAACGACTGTCTTATTGTCCTCTGTCTGGTTGTAATTTCTGGAAAGTCTGGTGTCAATCAGCTTTGTCTCTATTCCCGGCGTGATAAAATAAAATTCTGTGCGTGTTTTCTCGCCTTCATAAACAGCCATGCTGTCCGTCCGTGTCACCTGACCTCTGTTATTGAAGTGGAAGTATTCTTCATAGGTATGCTCACCGCCGGAATACAACTCATCTGCTATAATATAGATATCAGGAAGAATGTGGATCACCTTTCTGTTTACAAATACGCCATTGTCCAAATCCATATAGCCGAGATGTCCACCTTGCACATATTCATATTTCTCCATAAAGCAATGCTTTTGGTTGACTGGCGCAGTGAGTTTTGAACACTCCCATGAGTCCTTGCAGACAGAGAAAAATTTTCCATCGACCAAGATTGTGTTATGTGCGGTGGGATCTTTGAATTCAAAACGTTTTGGACCCGGTACATAGTTATAGCGTCCGGCGTCCATCAGCACATCCTCTCCCTGAATCACCAGATCGATGTGCAGCTTGTCTGAATGTCCATGCCCTGCGCCGACTGTTCCACAGTGGAAATGAAGCAGATTTGCCTCCTCACTCCAATCAGAGCGCAAATAGTAATTTCCGCTGTGCACCATCGCTCTGGATGTCTCCTCCGGCTTTTGTATACCGATGGCTTGGTACTCTTTTATCGCGTTTATACCCAGATCCCAGATGCTCTCAAAGTCAATGTTCTGCCACGCTACATATTTTAATTCGGGATCGCGGAAAAGATAGGCGGCCACTGTAAGCAAATCGCGGATGTCGGTGTCATCGCTGTCTCCGTTCATAAACTGATGGTGATCGGGTTTGATCCATGATAGATTGGCGTATGCCATCTTCTTGACTCTTTCGGTGATCTCCTCTGGAACAGAGATTTGATTGCGCTCGCACAGAAGCAGCGTGTCAAGATAACAATGGAACACTTCGTTGTGATACATAGGAGACTGCTCCCACTGTGCACCGTCCGGCATGATCTGCAATCTCGCTTCTATAGTAAGGTGTTCTAATGCGATCTTGCAATATCTCTTTGTCTGTTCGCTCTGGGGCAGTGTCAGCCCGATCATCAATAGTCCGTGATCCTCCAGAACACTCCAGTTGCTCATGCGCCTTAAGATGCTGTGTTCTTTTATAATATACTCTGCGTGCTCTGTCATACAGCGGTAAAATTTATCCACAGCCTCGTCTGTCAAGCTTTCGCTGTCCTTAAAATAACATATTGCTTTGCACCAGAATTCTCCGCGAAGTCCCGCCTCTATGGTGCGCCAAGTTGTGCCGCGGCTTTCAGAAGTCAACGGCTGCTTTTCTGTCCAGTCTGTCATCTGGCTGACAAATGCTTTTGCATACTTCTCATCCCCTGTCATTGCATATGCCTGACCCAGACAGATAAAGAAACGGTGACGATTAAATTGAAAGATAAATTCTGGATCATCCCCCGGCTTATAATCCCATATTATTTCTTTGTCAAAGATCACTGGCTCATAGGTGCGCTCCATATCCCATTTTAGATCAAAAAGAAACTCCTGACGACACACCTCATCTGCCACGCGCAGTATATGCGCCGCATCTTCCTTCCAGTGTTCTTTGCAGTAGGCACCCACAGCACTTCCATCATCCAAAAAATAATACTCCGAACCTCTGTCAAAAAATTCTTTTTTTGTCATATTACCAATACAGCCTCCAATCTTTTTTAAGCCTTGTCAATGCTTCCATATAAAAATAATCTCCCCATGAATTACACTCGTCCACACCATAATGGTTGCAGGTATTATAGGGGGAGTGATTGGAATAGGTGCTGTGAAGCACAAGGCCATTGGACTCCTTACTGTCCTTTACCGCATAGTTATCATAGACCGATTTCATTATCTGACCTGCGAGCGTTTTGTAGTGGGCACTGTCCTCAGCCGTCAGATATTTCGCCATCTCCAGCATCCCGCACGCGGCAATGGATGCACTGGAGGAGTCCCTTGGCTGATCGGAGCCGTCTGTAAATTCCAGATCCCAATAAGGAACCAGATCGTCTGGCAGATGGGAAAGAAAATATTCACAGACATTCTTAAAGATAGGAAGATACTCCTCACGATGGGTGTATTTATAGGCAAGCGCTGTCCCGTAAACACCCCACGCCTGTCCTCTTGCCCACGCCGATCCGTCCCGGTAGCCCTGACAAGTCGCTCCGTGATCAGGCTCTCCTGTCTCGCTGTTAAAGAAAAAGGTGTGCCATGTAGAGTAATCTTCTCGAATCACATTGGCAAGCGCGGTGCGAATATGTTTGTCCGCAATCGTCTTATACTTGTCCTCGCCGGTCTCCTCAGACGCCCAGTAAAGCAGGGGCAGATTCAGCAGGCAATCTATAATTAGGCGGTGATTCTCTGGTGCATCCATCGCTCCCCATGCCTGAATAAATTCCCCCACTGGATGAAAACGGCTGATCAGCTGATCCGCCGCCTTAATCGCAGCCTCTCTTCCCTTCTTGTTACCAACTAACTTATACCCTGCCACACAGCTTGGAGAATAGAGGAATCCCATATCATGGTGATCCACTTCTATTTTTTTCTCAATGCGCTCAAGAAAACTGTCAATCTGGATCTCTCCTGCTTTTCTCAGCCTTTCATCGCCCGTATGCTCATAGGCAAGCCAGATCTCTCCTGTCCAAAAGCCTGTAGTCCAGTAATTGTTGGGAATTGGCTGATAAAAACCATTCTCACTGTACGCCTTCTGAAAAGAATGGGTAAACGTACCAAGATTTCCTATTATCTGCGTGCTTGAAAAATCCAAAGCCGCCTCAATCTCTTCTTTTGTGATCTCCTTTTTATCTGGAAATGTCAGCATCTCTCTCCTCATTTCTGCGCCGCTTTATAAAAGCCTTGTGCCATGCAGCGCAAAGACACAAGGCATATAACATAACTCTACCCCTTAATACCTGTATTTGCAACACCTTCAACAAAATATTTCTGTAACATTAAAAAGACAATTAAAACTGGTATCAAAGATACCACAGATGCTGCCATTAAAAGACCATACTCGGACGAATACTGCCCGATAAAGGTGTTTTTAATTCCAAGCTGAATCGTCCAGCTTGCCTTATTGGGCGTTAAATAGATAAGGGGGCCCAGATAATCATTCCAAGTCGCCACAAAGGTGAAGATGGTAAGCGTCGACAATGCTGGCTTTGACAGCGGCAGCATAATATTGGCGTAAATCTTATATTCGCTCATACCATCAATCCTTGCCGCCTCACACAGCTCGTCTGGAATCCCCATATAAAACTGCCGCATCATAAATACTCCAAAGGCAGAAAATGCCTGAAGACAAACCATGGCGGTCAGTTTTCCATTGAGATGAAAAACATTGCTCATCATAATAAACTGCGGTACCATATACACCTGCCATGGCATGGCGATGGTGGCAATATAGGCGAGAAACAACACATTTTTATGCTTAAAATCCAGCTTCGCAAAGGAATATGCGGCAAAACTGCTGGTAAAAAGCTGAAGCAATGTGACAACAACGGTCAAAAACGCCGTATTTCCAATGTATTTTAGGAAGGGCATCTTGGTCCAGATACGAATATAGTTACTCCACTGTGGTTTCGCCGGAATCCACACAAAGGGAATCTGAAATACCTCTTTGTCTGTCTTAATTGAGGCAGACAGCATCCACAAAAACGGGATTATCATAAACAGTGAGATAATAATTAAAACCAGATAGACGCCAACTTTTCCCATCATTGCTCTTTTCTTTGCTGATTTCATTTTTCTGCCTCCCTTCTACGAATTTGAAAACTTCGCTTCTCCGCGGAACTGGATCAGCGTCACAATCAAAACCAACAAAAACAGTACCATTGCTACTGCACTGGAATATCCAAACTCCCAATTCACAAATGCCTGCTGATATATATAGTGAACCAAAACGGTGGAGGAAGGCGTCAGCGTATTGTTGTCGCCGCCTGCGAGCAGCGTAGCAATATCAAATACCTTAAAGCAGTTGATGGTCAGCATAACCACTACAAAGAAAGTGGTAGGACGGAGCTGCGGCCATGTGATGGAGCGGAATTTCTGCCATGTATTTGCCCCGTCAAGACTAGCTGCCTCATACATCTCCCCGGAGATTCCCTGTAGGCCCGCCAGATAGATAACCATATAATACCCCATGTATTTCCAGACACTAAACAGGATATAGCTCACCATAACAAGCCCTCCCACAAACCACTGCGGCAGCTCATTGTTCGGTACACGGAATACGTAATAAAGGATTGCATTGACAGGACCTGTCTTGGAAAAAAGCATCTTCCACACGGCTGTTACCGCTACCAGCGAAGCGACATAGGGGAAAAAGGAAATCGTGCGGAACACACCCCTGCATATCACTTTCTGATTTAACACAATCGCAAGCCCCAAAGATGCGATCATAGTCAGCGGAACCGTGCCGATACAATAAATAATTGTATTTTTTAGCGCAGCCTTAAAAAATGTATCATGAAATAACTCAATAAAATTTCCCAAGCCTACCCACTGAATCGGATTACTGCCATCCCATTGTGTAAAAGCAAGAATAAATGCAAATACAACGGGAATCAGCGTAAATACGGCAAATCCAATAAAGTTTGGCGCAATAAAGGAATATGCAATCAGCGTCCGCTTCGTCTCTTTACTTAACTTTTTTCTGCCTTTTGCCTGATCCATAGAAAATCCCCCTCCTTTTCTCCTTATAAGATCGGGCTGGTTATCAGCCAGCCCGAATGTATTTCTTCTATATTATATATCTGCTCTTATTTAAGGATCTTTCCAATCTCCTCGTTCATAGCTTTAATTCCGTCATCAATGGACATCTCACCTGACATAATCGAAGCATGGTAGGTATCCAAAATATTGTTGACTTCTGATACAGACTCATGATATGGAACCTCAAGATACAGATTGGAAACCTTTAATGCTTCCTTGCTCTGCTCGTCAGTCGGGAAGCCCTCAAGACCTGCAATCAGATCCATCGCCTCGTCTGTCATAATCGCCGGGAAGTTTCCTGTCTGCGCCATAATCTGCGCACCCTCTGTGCCGCTGACAAAGGAAACAAAATCCCATGCTGCATCCTTATTGGATGCACCTGTTGTAATTGCAATACCTGTGATAGTACCCAATGTGGAACCTGCCTCAACACCCTCCGCATGAGGATACTTTGCCATACCCCAGTTGCCGCAGTCCTCTTTCAGATACTCTCCGCTCTGCAGCTTGGAGATCAATGTTGAGATATACCAAGACCCCATATTCATCATAGCCACGTCGCCGCCTGCAAATGCCGCAGAATAATGAAGGGACTCTGTCTTCAGATCGGTGTACTTTCTGCAAATACCATCTGCCTCCTGATTCAGCACCAGCTCATAGTATGGCTTAAAGAAATCATAATTACCGGAAAGAATAGTATTCTTGCCATCCAATACGCCAAAGAGCTGCACCGCAGATCTCCATGTATGATAATGAGCGCCATAGATCTGAGAGCCAAAATCCTCACTTGAAACTTGTCTTGCCAGAGCGTCATACTCTGCAAAGGTCATATCATTGGTAGGATAAGCCAGATTCTTTGCATCAAACAAATCCTTATTGTAGAAAAGAACCCAGAAATCATTTCGAAATGGAAGCTGATACAGACTGCCGTCTACTGTGATCTGGTCTGTCGCGCCGCCATACAGAGACAAATCTATATTATCTGCCTTAATATAGCTGTCCAGAGGCTCTATTGTATTCTTCTGAACCAAGGTTGCATAGCCCGGCACATCCTTCACAGATACCACATCAAAAGCAGATGTGCTGCCAGAAAGCTGTGTTGCCAAAACTGTCATATAATCGGTAGAACCTAAATCTACCAGCTCTATTTTCACATTATCATGCGTTGCCTCATAACCATCCTTCAATGCCACCCAATATGGGGTTGTATCCTGATCCCAGATAGCCCACTTCAGGGTGACAGCATCGCCGGTATTATCCTTATTCTCTGCCGCTGTCGTTGTCGGAGCTGCTGTGGTGTTCTCTTGTTTAGCAGTCTATTATACACAACAGACCCGGACGACGAATAAGAAAGTCAAGATCTCTGTGGACGCCTTATCATTAAA
>CAMWWW010000129.1 GCA_947178015.1 uncultured Clostridia bacterium | reverse complement strand
ACGTTTTTCACTAAGCGAGAGCGGGGTGACGGAGGAAATAGCTGCGCTGGCTATGTGGACCTCTTTCGAAAATGATTACACAAATAACTCTTACAAAAACTAATAGATTATATGCAAGAGTCTCTCAAAGAATCATAGTTTTTGTTTAAAAATCTGTATTTCTTATCTAAATTTTGAAAAAAATCCATATACATTTCTTTTTCTATATGCCATAATAAAATATATTTGTTCCGTTAATGAATCCCACTGCCGTTGTTTTATATAATATCTATATATCTGTTATACTTCGTCGATAAGGAGAATGAGCTTATGTTGAAACTGATTTTTATTTCGCCTTCTAGTGTAAGTTTTGAACTAGAACAGCCGAGCTGTTATTATGCTTTGCAAATGTTTGATATTTTTCTGAATGGGGAGTTTTTGCGCGCGGAGGATCGAAATGTATTTTCAATTTATGGTCTTTTGCCAGATACAGAGTATGTGCTTAGGATTAAGACTGCTGATGGGGAGGAGGAGCATGTTTTTCGGACGGAGTCTGTCAGTGTTACATTGAATGTGCGGGATTTTTATGCGTTGGGAGATGGAAAGCATAAGGATACTGGGGCGATTCAGGCAGCGTTGCTCTCCTGCCCGAAAGGTGGGCGCGTGTTGATTCCGTCGGGTACCTATTTGGTGACGGCTTTATTTTTAAAGAGCGATATTCGCGTGGAGTTTGAGAAGGATGCTGTGCTGATTGGCGAGACGGACCGGCATCAGTATCCGGTGCTTCCGGGAAGGATACCAACGGAGGATGGCGGGGAGCTGTATCTTGGCACGTGGGAGGGAGAGCCGGATGATCTTTTCGCCAGCATGATAACGGGAATTGGTGTGGAGAATGTAAAGGTATACGGCGAGGGTATCCTTGATGAAAATGCGCAGAACAGCGATTGGTGGGTGGATCATAAGGTGAAGCGCGTGGCGCGCCGGCCAAAAGGTATTTTTCTCAATCATTGCAGCCATATTTCTTTTCAGGGGATTGTGGTTAAGAATACGCCTTCTTGGAACCAGCATCCATTTTTCTGTACGGATATTTCTTATGTTGATATGCTGCTGACGAGTCCCAAAAATTCACCGACTACAGACGGCTGTGATCCAGAGTCCTGCAAGGGAGTAGAGATACTTGGATGTCGAATCTCGGTGGGAGATGATTGTATTGCGATTAAGTCAGGAAAGGCAGAGTTTGGAAAAAAATTTCGAACGCCGTCAGAACAGATTACAATCAGGAATTGTCTGATGGAATTTGGGCATGGCGGCGTGACGCTGGGCAGCGAGATGAGCGGCGGTGTGAAGGATATTTCTGTGACACAGTGTATTTTCCGTGATACAGATAGAGGGCTGCGGATTAAGACCAGAAGAGGAAGAGGAAATACGGCGGTGATCGATGGCATCACTTTTGAGAATATTCAGATGGAGCGCGTGTTGGCGCCTCTTACAATGAATATGTTTTATAAAGCTGGCAGTGAGGCTTATGTGGCAGAGCATTTTGACCGTTCACCTAAGCCGGTAGATGACACGACTCCGTATCTGGGACGTTTTACATTTCGCTCTTTGAAGATTTCTGGGGCGCAGTGGGGAGCGGGATATTTTCTGGGTCTTCCTGAGCAGCCGATTGAATCGGTTGAGATTGCGGATGTTGTTTTTGAGATGGCGAAGGAGGCGGAGGAGGGCGTGATTATTATGACGCCGGAGAATCCAACCGCATGTCGTCAGGGATTGTATTTTGAGAATGTAAATCATGTATCTCTTACGAATGTCAGGGTCGATGGGGCAGAGGGAGAAGAGTGTATTTTTCACAATGTAAAAGATAAAACCATAACGGTGGCGCAAAATGGCGCGGAAGGGAGAGAACATGTTTGATGTTTTTATGTATGCAATCAATGCGGTGATACCGATTATTCTTTTAATTATACTTGGTTATCTGCTTAAGAGCATCGGATTTTTAAGCGCTGATTTTCTTAAGACGGCGAATAAGCTGGTGTTTCGTGTTTGTCTGCCGTGCATGTTGTTTTATAATGTTTATAATGTTTCGGATCTCGGTGCAATCCGTTGGGATGTGGTTTGGTATTGTCTGATTATTATAGCTATTTTGTTTGCGCTGGGGCTTTTGACGGTGTGTACGCTTATCAAGGACAAGAAACAGAAGGGCGTGATTTTGCAGTGCGTGTTTCGGTCAAACTTTGCCATTATCGGCATCCCGCTCTCGGAGGCTTTGGGAGGACCAGAAGGGGTCGCTGTGGCGGCGATTCTCTCCGCTTTTACGATACCGTTTTTTAATATTCTTGCCGTGATCTCGTTGTCCTTGTTTGTTGCGGGGGAGGGAAAGCGGATTGATGTCCGGGATATTTTGAAAAAGATTGTCACAAATCCATTGATTATCGGCGTGTGTATAGGGCTTGTCGCGCTTGGCATCCGCTCCTTTATCCCCGTTAAGGAGGATGGAAGTCTTGTGTTCTCTTTGTCCGGGAGCCTGACCTTTCTTTATACGGCTGTCGGCAATGTATCAAAGATTGCGTCGCCTCTTGCATTGATTGTGCTTGGAGGACAGTTTACCTTTAGTGCGGTGAGAGGGATGTTGAAAGAGATCGTGATAGGAACGGTGTGGAGAATTGTGGCTGCGCCGGTGATTGGGATTGTGGCGGCTGTGATGTTCTCTAACCTGCTGCATTTTGATAATACGGTTTACCCGGCACTTGTGGCGTTGTTTGGTTCCCCTGTGGCGGTGTCCAGCGCCATTATGGCGGGAGAGATGGACAATGACGAGCAGCTTGCCAGCCAGCTTGTGGTGTGGACTAGCGTGGGATCTGTTGTGACCATCTTCCTTTTGGTGGTGGGTCTGAAATCCGCCGGGCTGCTGTAATTTTTCTGTTCTATGCCTCATATATTAAATTGTAATATGGGGACCGGAGGCATTGTGTGGAAAAACTGAGCAGCATGGTATCCAAATGTATGGTAGAAGCCTTAAAAATGCCAAAGGACTTGGTGTATGGCGATGTTCTGATTCAGATATCAGGGCGGCATGAGGCTTATATTGAGAATTATAAGAGCATTATCGAATATACAGACGGTAAGATTCGACTGCAGACAAAGAGCGGAAAGCTCCTAATTACGGGAAAACGACTTCATATTGAATATTACACGGGCGATGAAATGAAAATAACAGGGTATCTTACGGATTTTAAGTATGAGTAATTTGCGGAAGGACGTGGTAGTATGAGGGCATGGCGTTTTACCAGTATGAGGGGCTATCTGCTTATTTTAATCAAAAGCGGTTCCCCGGAGCGGTTTTTTAATATCTGCAATGTGCACCAGATTGAACTTTGGAACCTTTCCAATACGCCGGAGGGGTATGAGTGCAATATCTCGATCCGGGATTTTAGAAGACTTAAGCCTGTGATACGGAAAACCAGAACCCGAATCTGCATAAGAAAGCGGTATGGATTTCCTTTTTTTTTACATAAATACCGCTTTCGAAAAGCGTTTTTTATCGGGATAGCGGCGGCATTTGTCTGCGTATATCTGCTTTCTTTGTTTATCTGGGATATCCACATTGAGGGAAATTATTCTTATACAGAGCAGGTGCTTTTGGATTATCTGTCCTCAGAACAGATTGTTCATGGCATGAGAAGGGATCAGGTGGATTGCGACCGAATTGAGAAGTTGCTGCGCAGCAAGTATAGTGATATTATCTGGGTGTCGGCCTCCATATCCGGCACGCGCCTGATCATTCAGTTGGAGGAAAATTTTAATAATTGGCAAGAAAGAGAGGAGAATGGTTATTGTGACATTGTGGCGGACAGGGATTGCCGGATTACCTCGATCGTCACAAGAAGCGGGACGCCTCTTGTCAAGCAGGGAGATGTGGTGGCAAAGGGGGATATCTTGGTGTCCGGCAGCGTGGAGATCAAGGATGAGGCGGGAGGAGTGCTGAGAACAGAATACACCGCTGCCGACGCAGATATCAGCGGAGAGAGTATTTTGTATTATGAAGATCAGCTTCCACTGGAGGGACAGAAAAAAATCTATACAGGAGAGGAAGCTTATGCATGGTCTGTGTCGATACTGGGAAATAGATTCTTTCTAAAGGCTGGAATCACAGGCTTTGAGCACTTTGACATACTGACAGAGAATCATCCACTGGTCATTGGTACTAATTTCTATCTCCCCTTTTCCATAGAAAAGTGGTATTATAAAGAGTACTGCTATGAGCAGGAAATTCTGACAGAGGAAGAAGCGGAAAAAGCGCTTAAGAAAAATATAAACGAATTTTTTGAAAATTTATTGCAAAAGGGGGTTCAAATTGTAGGAAATAATGTTAAAATATCTATAGATAAAAAAATGGGCTCTGCTTCTGGGAGGATTGTAGTGATATGTCCTCAGGGGAGAGCAGTGCCTTTTGGGGAGAGGAACGATACAGACTATGAGTATAACGGAAATGACACTTGATTTTCCCTCAGAGTACGGCACCGCCGTATTTGGAGATTACGACCGCTATCTGAAGAAGATTGAGCGGACGTTTCATGTCACGATAATAGCAAGAGATTCGCAGCTTAAGCTGATTGGGACGGAGCTGTACGTAAAGCGTGCACACAGCGTGCTGCTTCAGCTTTTGGAGCTTGCGAGGCGAGGGAATACTATTACCGAGCAGAATGTTGATTATGCGCTTGCTATGACCATGGAGGATAAGGAGGATGTCCTGCTCGCGGTCGACGAGGATACGATTGCAAGGACAATTCAGGGGAAGCCAATCAAGCCAAAGACGCTTGGGCAGAAGCAATATGTGGATACCATTCGTGAGAAGATGATTGTGTTCGGCATTGGTCCAGCGGGAACTGGAAAGACGTATCTTGCCATGGCGATGGCGATTCAGGCATTTAAGAATAACGAAGTAGGAAGAATTATCCTCACACGTCCGGCTATTGAAGCGGGAGAGAAGCTTGGCTTTCTGCCGGGCGATCTGCAGAGCAAGGTCGATCCCTATTTAAGGCCATTGTATGATGCCTTATATCAGATTATGGGACCAGAGAGCTTCTTGCACAATACAGAAAAGGGGCTGATTGAGGTGGCGCCGCTCGCCTATATGAGAGGGCGCACCTTGGATAATGCCTATATTATCTTGGATGAGGCGCAGAATACCACCCCGGCACAGATGAAGATGTTTCTCACTCGAATTGGTTTTGGCTCGAAGGTGATTATCACCGGAGATCAGTCACAGAAAGATCTGCCTCAGGGGACGCAGTCAGGGCTTGATGTGGCGATTCGGGTGCTTGACAAGGTGGAGGATATTGGGTTCTGTTATATGACAAGCCAAGATGTTGTGCGCCATCCGCTGGTACAAAAGATTGTCAAAGCATATGAGGACTATGAAAGCCGTATAAATAAAGACGAAAGAAAGAGGCAGAGGGCAGGTTATGAAAGAGATAACAGAACAAACAGGCGCAGGTAGGCAGAAGGGAAAGCTGCTGTTCTTTTTGGGCGGCATGCTGCTTCTCGATATTTTGTTTTTGGTATTGGCAGCGTGGAGGTATGAGCTATGGTGGAGCGAGCTGGCGGCGGCGGCAGGCATGTTTGTGCTGCTGGGCGGCATATATGTGTATCGCTTGTCTGATAAGATACCAAATAAATTTTTCTGGCTGCTGGGGCTGCATTTTTTTGAACTTCTTGTCGTGATGGTATCCTATCGGGTAGAAGGATCGTTGCGGCCAGTGCTTTCTGTGCCAATCTTGATTGGTTGTATTGCCGGAAGTGAGGCGGGAATCATTGGACTGATTTTCTACAGTGTAGTTTCTGCGCTGATCTGCGCCGATCCGGCGGAGGTGGTGCTTTTATACCTTGCTGCTGGGCTGCTCGGAATATGCCTTTTTTCAGAAAAGAAGGGGCTGAAAAATTATCTGGTAGGAGGCGTGTGCTTTCTGATAGGCTATCTGGTGATTAATCTTGTTGTATCCTTATATGCCTATGCACAACTTCAGACAGAAGATTTGCTGTACAGCGCAATCGGAGGTGCTTTGCAGCTTCTGCCGGTGATCTGTTTCCTTCCGTTTTTGTCCGAGGGAGGAATCCATATGCCGGGCACCGTAAGTCTTAGCGCCGCTGTAGCGGCAGAATTTCCAGCGATGGCAGAGTTCAGCGAGAGAGAACCATTATTTTATAAACATTCCCGTCTGGTGGCGAGGCTTTCTTCTCAGGCTGCAGCCGGAATTGGGGCGGATACCTTGCTTGCGGAAGCCGGAGGACTCTATCATGAGATCGGCAAGGGACTTGGAGAGGATGATGTGCAGGAGAGTCTCGGTGTCTGCAAGAAGTACCGGATTCCAGCTTCTGTTCAGGATATTATTAAGGAGCATAATCCTGACAGAAAAACGCCTTCCAGCAAAGAGGCGGCGATTGTGATGATCTCCGATACCATTGTGACGATGATGGAACAGAATCGAAAGAAAAACCTGAATGAAGACATGGAGGGCATGATTGCGCGAGCCTTTAAGAAAAGAGAAGATTCCGGTGCATTTTTGCTGTCCGGTCTCACAGAACAGGAGATTGCTGCGCTAAGTGAATTCTACAGCCGTATTTTGGGGCGTGGCTGATACAGGGGACGGGACATGACGATAGAGATAGAATATGAAACAGAAACGATGCTTCCGCTTCCTGTTGAGGAGATTATAGAAGCTGTTGTGAAGGAGGCTCTTGCCAGCGAGGGCTGTCCTTATGATAT
>CAMWWW010000128.1 GCA_947178015.1 uncultured Clostridia bacterium | reverse complement strand
GCACCTATTGAAAAACGTCGGCGCTTGATGAGGTTTTTCACGAATCTAGCGTCCGTTACGTTTTTCACTAAGCGAGAGCGGGGTGACGGAGGAAATAGCTGCGCTGGCTATGCGGACCTTTCTCAAAAATAAATAAACATTTTCTAAAAATCTTATACTTTATCTCCAA
The DNA here is from genome assembly GCA_947178015.1 of uncultured Clostridia bacterium. Lineage (GTDB taxonomy): Bacteria > Bacillota > Clostridia > Lachnospirales > Lachnospiraceae > RGIG8607. The sequence goes on along the minus strand of CAMWWW010000128.1, from coordinate 6,577 downwards.
AATAGTCACTATATCATTTTGTATATTGCTATATCGCAGTGAAAATTCCACTTAACAAAATTCCCCGGATATGGTAAGATATGAACAAATAGTCGGCAAGTGCCGGAAGGAGGATCTATCATGCACAAGAATAAGTATATTGCATATATCAGCTCCTACACCCATGGAAAGAGCAAGGGAATTATGATATGTGATGTCGATGATAAGAAGGGGAGTTTGATGCCGCGATCGGAGGTGGAGATCAATAATCCTTCGTATATGGTGAAGGCGAACAGTGGTAAATTTCTCTATTCCATCTGTGATGAGGGTTTGATGGCATATAGGATTTTGGAAAACGGAAATCTGGGAGAGATTAATTTTGGGAAGATTAATGGTATGCGTGCCTGCTATCTGACAGTGGATAGGGAGGATAAGTATATTTTCTGTGCGGGGTATCATGACGGAAAGGCTACGGTGGTGAGAATTCGAGAGGACGGCGGCATCGGTGAGGTGACGGACGAGGTGTACCATAAGGGCTTTGGCAGCGTGGCAGAGAGAAATTTCCGTCCTCATATTACTTGCGCTGTGCTGACGCCGGACCAGAGATTTATGATTGCGTGTGATCCCGGTATCGATCAGTGTAAAATTTATAGCTTTGATAAGAAAAAGGGAAAGATTAAGTTGGTGGATGCGGTTCGCTGTGAGATAGAGTCCGCGCCCCGTACCGTGATTTTCAGCTCAGATGGTAGATTTGCATATCTAAGCCATGAGCTGAAAAATTATGTGGCGGTTTATTCTTATAAGGAGGGGGAGAAAGCGCCTGATTTTGAGTTGATTCAAAAGATCTCCACATTGGATGAGCAGTATGACAGGAATAGTGCAGCCGTGGCGATTAAGCTGTCCCCAGATGAGAAGCATTTGTTTGTGTCCAATGCCGGGGATAATTCGGTGGCAATGTATGACAGGGATATAGAGACTGGTTTGCTGACGCAGCGTTCTGTGCTGCCTATTAGCGGAGATTATCCGAAAGATATAGCGATCTTTCCTGATGACAAGCATCTGATGTCGCTGAATCATGAGACGAATGAGATGACTTTTTTTACTTTGGATTATGAGAAGGGGATTATTGTGATGAAAGGTGCGCCAAGGCAGGTGGAGACAGGAAATTGTTGTATTATCACAAAGCTTCCATAGCTGGGCGGCGGAAATGAGGGAGACGATGGAAAGGGCAGCCGCACGGCTTCGAAAGGGGAGCGGCCGCAGCTTAAAGAGCGGCGGTGCGTGGGTTTATGACAATGAAATTGATTGTATAAGCGGGAGTTATGAGAATGGCGATCTGGTGTCGGTGGAGGATTTTGACGGATATTTTTTGGGAACGGGTTTTATCAATGATAATTCTGCGATCCGCATCCGTATGCTGAGCCGTGTAAAGGGACAAGAGATCGATGAAGCATTTATAGAGCAGAGAGTGCGGGCAGCGGTGGCATACCGGAGAACGGTGTGCGAGATGGAGAGCTGTCGCCTGATCTTTGGAGAGGCGGATTTTCTACCGGGTATTGTGGTGGATAAGTTCGCGGATATATTGGTAGTGCAGTCGCTGGCACTTGGGATAGATCGTTTTAAGGAGCTGATTCTTCGAAAGTGTAAAGAGGTGCTTTTGGAATATGGGTTTCTTGTGCGGGGGATCTATGAGCGCAGCGATGCTAAGGTGCGTGTTCAGGAGGGAATGGAGCGCGTTAAGGGTTTTATTGGGGAGGAATTTGATCCCAAGGTTCGGATTACAGAAAATGGTGTGAGTTATTTTGTGGATGTGGCAGAGGGGCAGAAGACGGGGTTTTTCTTGGATCAGAAGTACAATCGTCTTGCGGTTCAGCGTTTGTGCAAGGGAGCGAGAGTGCTGGATTGTTTTACGCACACGGGTTCTTTTGCGTTAAATGCAGGGATAGCAGGCGCTGCGCAGGCGCTTGGTGTGGATGCCTCAGAGGTTGCGGTGGAGCAGGCGAGGGAAAATGCAAGGCTGAATCATCTGGAGGACAGGGTTTGCTTTCAGTGTGCGGATGTATTTGAGCTGCTCCCTGAGCTTGTGGAGCGAGGACAGCAGTATGATGTGGTCATTCTTGATCCTCCTGCATTTACAAAGTCAAAAAATTCGCTTAAAAATGCAGTAAAGGGCTATCGTGAGATTAACAGGAAGGGTCTGAAGCTTGTGAAGGATGGTGGGTATCTCGCCACGTGCTCTTGTTCGCATTTTATGACACCGGAGTTGTTTGCACAGACGATAGAACAGGCTGCGGCGAGTGTTCACAGAAGGCTTCGTCAGGTAGAATACCGGACACAGTCGCCAGATCACCCCATTTTATGGGCAGCAGCGGAATCTTATTATTTGAAGTTTTATATCTTTCAGGTATGTGAGGAGAAATAGAGAAACAGATTTTCTATGTGAGAGGACAAAGGAAAATGAAATATGATTTTGAGACACTAGTAAATCGGACAGGCACTGGCTCGGAGAAGTGGGAGATGATGAGGCAGGAGATGCCGGATATTCCTTCTGATATTGTTCCATTTTCTATTGCCGATATGGAATTTAAGCCTGCGCCGGAGCTTATTGAAGGGCTTAAGGAATATTTGGATCAGGCGGTTTTGGGCTATACGGGAGCGACAGATGCCTATTATAATGCGGTGATCCATTTTATGGAAAACCATCATGGATTTTCGCCTAAGAGAGAATGGATTGTGGAGATAGCCGGAATTGTGCCCGCTCTAAAGCAGATGGTGGCGGCATTTACAAAGCCGGGCGAGGGGGTGCTGATTATGCGTCCCGTCTACCATCCTTTTACAGCCGCAGTGGAGGAGAATGGAAGGATGTTGGTCGTCTCTGAGCTTGTGGAAAAGGGCAATACGTATGCGATCGATTTTGATGATTTGGAACGAAAGGCGGCTCTCCCTGAGGTGACGCTTTTGATTTTGTGCAGCCCTCACAATCCGGTGGGGAGAGTTTGGACGAGGGACGAGCTGATTAGAGTCTGTGAGATCTGTTGGAAGCATCAGGTTTATATGATTAGTGACGAGATTCATTTTGATATTATTATGCCGGGGTATCAGCATGTTTCTGTGGGAAATCTGGAGAAGAAGTATCTCGATAACTGCGCGATCTGCACAGCTCCTACTAAGAGCTTTAATATGGCAGGTTTGCAGGTGTCCAATTTGATTATTTCAGACAGAGAGCACAGAGAGAAGCTTACGGTGTCAAGAGGCTATTATGCACTGAATATGATAAGCTACAAGGCCTGTGAGCTGGCGTATAATTGCTGTGGGGAGTGGCTGTCGCAGATGGTCGCCTATGTGGATCAGAATCGAAAGATGGCAGAGGAATTTTTTGCAGAAAAGCTGCCGATGGTAAAGGTGTTTGAGCTTCAGGGGACTTATCTTTTATGGTTGGATTTTAGGGCGCTTGGCATGGAGGCTGAGGCGCTTGAGCAGTTTATGAAGCATCAGGCAAAGCTATTTCTGGATGAAGGGTATATTTTTGGTGAGAGCGGCAGAGGCTATGAGCGTCTGAATCTGGCATGTCCGGGCTGGGTGCTGAAAGCGGCGCTTCTGAGGCTTTGGGAAGCAGTGGAAGCACTGCCTGAGACTAGGGAAAAATAGAGCAGGAGGGATCGGATGAAAACAGACATTCAGATTGCACAGGAAGCAGAGCTTATGCATATCAGAGAGGTAGCGAAGGCTCTGGATATTTCGGAGGATGAGCTGGATTTTTACGGGAAATATAAGGCAAAATGTTCGGATGAGCTGATGGAGAGAATAAAGGAACAGCCAGATGGAAAGCTGATTCTGGTGACGGCGATCAACCCGACGCCGGCTGGCGAGGGAAAGACGACTGTCACAGTCGGGCTGGGACAGGCGCTCTGCCATCTTGGAAAAAGAGCAGTGATTGCGCTGAGAGAGCCATCCTTGGGGCCATGCTTTGGCATAAAGGGAGGAGCAGCAGGGGGCGGTTATTCGCAGGTGGTGCCGATGGAGGAGCTTAACCTGCATTTTACAGGAGATTTTCATGCGATCACCTCTGCGAATAATCTTCTGGCGGCAATGCTTGACAATCACATACATCAGGGGAATGAGCTGTCGATCGACCCCAATCAGGTTGTGTGGAAGCGATGTCTGGATATGAATGATAGAGCGCTTCGGAATATCGTGATTGGTCTTGGAAAGAAATCGGACGGTGTGGTGAGGGAGGATCACTTTGCCATCACGGTGACATCGGAGATTATGGCGATTCTCTGTCTTGCCAGTGATATAAAGGATCTAAAACAGCGGCTGGGCAGAATGATTGTGGCATATACCTATGAGGGAAAGCCAGTTACAGCAGAGGATCTGCATGCGACAGGGGCGATGGCAGCCCTTCTTAAAGACGCCATAAAGCCAAATCTGATTCAGACATTAGAGCATACACCAGCACTGGTTCATGGAGGTCCATTTGCCAACATTGCTCATGGCTGCAACAGTGTGCGTGCTACAAGGACAGCCTTGAAGCTAGCCGATTACGTTGTGACGGAGGCGGGCTTTGGAGCCGATCTGGGAGCAGAGAAATTCTTTGATATTAAATGCCGCATTGCGGGATTAAAGCCGGACGCTGTTGTTCTCGTCGCGACGGTGCGCGCGCTGAAATACAATGGAGGAGCAGCGAAATCAGAGCTTTCTGAGGAAAACCTCTCTGCTTTAAAGAAGGGAATTGTCAATTTAGAGAAGCATATTGAGAATATAAAGAAATATGGCGTGCCTATCGTAGTGACGCTCAATCAATTTGTGACAGACACAGAGGCGGAGCTTTCTTTTGTTCAGAGATTCTGTGAGGAAAGAGGTTGTGACTTTGCGCCTGCAAGAGTGTGGGAGCTTGGCGGTGAGGGCGGCTGTGATCTTGCAGAGAAAGTACTTTCCACATTAGAGACAAAGGAGAGTCATTTTGCGCCGTTGTATCAGGATGAAGAAAAACTGGCAGATAAGATAGAGATTGTGGCGAAGGAGATCTATGGCGCGGCTGGGGTAGAATTTGAGCCTGCGGCAAAAAAAGCGATGGAGAGAATAGAGTCGCTTGGTTTTGGTCCTCTACCTGTCTGCATAGCAAAAACACAATATTCCCTCTCTGATGATCCAGCAAAGCTTGGAAGACCAGAGGGCTTTACCATCCATGTCAGAGAGGTCTATGTATCAGCAGGAGCGGGATTTGTCGTGGCAATCACCGGATCGATTATGACCATGCCGGGACTGTCAAAGGAACCTGCTGCACATCGGATTGACGTGGATGAATCAGGTAAAATTACAGGACTATTCTAAGAAAGGAACAGCAGGAGAGAGTATGAAAAAGATATTGGATATAATGACAGAAAAAGTATCTGAGGCGTTTGCAGCTTGCGGCTATGAAGAAAAATACGGCCGTGTCAGTATATCGAATCGCCCAGATCTTTGTGAATATCAATGCAATGGTGCAATTGCGGCAGCGAAAGTTTATAAAAAAGCTCCTCTCCAAATCTCGAGACAGGTTGTAGAAAATCAGGAGAAAGATGCCATAGTGGAAGAGATTACCGCAGTTGCGCCGGGATTTGTCAATATAAAGATCAGCACAAAGCTGCTTGCAGACAGGATGAATCAGATGGCACAGGAGGAACGGCTTGGTTGCGAGCTTGTGAAAGAGCCAAAAACAATTATGATAGATTACGGCGGTGCAAATGTGGCAAAGCCTTTGCATGTCGGACATCTGCGCTCGGCTGTGATAGGAGAGAGCGTTAAGAGGACGCTGAGGTTCTTCGGCAACCATGTGATAGGAGATGTTCATCTAGGTGACTGGGGGATGCCGATGGGGCTTGTGATAGAAGGGTTAAGGGAAAGAAAGCCTGAGCTGCCATTTTTCGATGAAAGCTTTCAGGGAGAATACCCAAAGGAGGCGGCATTTACCATCTCGGAGTTGGAGGAGATCTACCCAGAGGCGAGCGCCCGCTCGAAGGAAGATGAAGAATTCAGAAAACGCGCCCATGAAGCAACATTAAAACTCCAAAACAAGGAACCCGCCTATTATGAACTCTGGAAACAAATCCTTCAGATGTCAAAGATAGACCTAAAGAAAAACTATGATAACTTAAATGTACAATTTGATCTTTGGAATGGAGAGAGCAACGCACATCCCTATATGTCTGGTATGATACAAGATCTAATTGACAGAAAAATAGCCTATGAGAGTCAGGGGGCTATCGTTATTGACGTCGCCGAGGAGGGCGATCTCAAAGAGTATCCGCCCTGTCTTATTCAGAAATCGGATGGGGCTACCCTATATGCGACTTCTGACCTTGCGACAATTTTGGAGCGCGAGAAACTGTATCATCCAGACAGTTATATCTATCTTACCGACAAACGTCAGGAGATGTATTTTACCCAGATCTTCCGCGCCGCAAAGAAAGCAGGAATTGTGAAAGAAGACTGCGACATAAAATTTATTGGCTTTGGAACGATGAATGGCAAGGACGGCAAGCCATTTAAGACAAGGGATGGCGGTGTGATGCGTCTGGAAAGTCTGGTAAAGGAAATCAATCGCGCTGTCTATAAC
>CAMWWW010000127.1 GCA_947178015.1 uncultured Clostridia bacterium | reverse complement strand
TAGAGCACTTCACTCGTAATGAAGGGGTCGAGGGTTCAAGTCCCTTTTCCAGCTTTGATGGAAGGGAAAGCCGCAGAAGAGGGATCTGATGCGGCTTTTTACGATTGTACTGAAAATCTGTCACGGATCTATCTTGGATTTCGGGGAGGCAGGAATAAATGGCAAGCCTCTGTCGTAAAGTGATAAAAAGGGTACTGGCGGATTTATCATGAGAGTATGTGAGCTTAGGCAAAAGGAAGTTATTAATGAGAGAGACTGCAAGGTGTTGGGATGTGTGGCGGATGTGGAGATCGATATGGTATCAGGCAAGGTGCTGGCATTGATTATTCCGGGACCGGGAAAACTTTGTGGAATCTTTGGAAGAGATATGGAATATGTCATACCATTTTCCTGCATTTGTCAGGTGGGAGAAGATATTATTCTTGTCAATGTAAAAATTGAGGAAGTCTATGTCAAGTGTAAGTGTTAGCTTGAAGTGGGCTTATTTGATAAGAAAATAAGAGAAACAAATACAATGGAGGTGAAAGAAGTATGAAATGCCCTTTTTGTAATAAAGAAAATACAAAGGTAATTGATTCCAGACCATCGGAGGAGAATAATTCCATTCGCAGAAGAAGGCAGTGTGATGAATGTGGAAAGAGATTTACCACATATGAGAAAGTGGAGACAATACCGTTTGTTGTGATTAAAAAGGATAATCGGAGAGAGCCTTATGATAGGGAGAAGATAGAGGCAGGAATTGTGCGTTCCTGCCACAAGCGTCCTGTGCCTATGAATCAGATTAAGGAATTTGTCGATGAGATAGAGAATATTGTGTTTCAGACGGAAGAGAGGGAGGTGCCCAGCTCTCGTATCGGAGAGATTGTTATGAGCAGGCTTAAGGATTTCGACTCAGTTGCTTATGTGCGATTTGCATCTGTATACCGCGAATTTAAGGATGTTGGGACATTTATGGAGGAGCTTAAGAAAATATTGGATAAGGACGGAGAGAGATGTTAAAGCGTTTTTACCCAAAGGAATATTTAGATTCTGTTTATCAGATTGATTTTCATGCATTGTATGAAAAGGGAGTGCGCGGCGTATTGTTTGATGTTGATAATACGCTGGTGCCTCACGGCGCGCCGGCAGATAACCGGGCAAAGGAATTGTTTGCAAATCTTATGGAGCTTGGATTTCAGACATGCTTGATCTCGAATAATCAGCTTGAGCGGGTGAAAAGTTTTGCAGATTCCGTGGGTGCAGCCTATATTGAGGACGCTCATAAGCCCTCTGTCAAGGGATTTGAGAGAGGGATGAAAAAAATGGGGTGTAATAAAGAGAATACGGTGTTTGTAGGCGATCAGCTTTTTACGGATATTTATGGTGCAAATCGTGCTGGTATCCCAACCATATTGGTAAAGCCCATTCATCCAAAGGAAGAGATCCAGATTGTGCTAAAACGGTATTTGGAGCGGGGCGTGCTCTTTTTTTACAAAAGACAGAGGCATTAAAACAGGAGGATGAGGATGAGAGAGATAAATGGAAGGACAAGGATCTGTGGCTTGATGGCGAATCCGGTTGGGCATACGTTGTCGCCGTTGATTCATAATACATTAGCGGAAAGGACAGGCATAAATATGGCCTATGTTCCTTTTCAGCCGGAGAAAAGCGGGCTTGATGTGGCGGTAAAGGGAGCTTATGAATTAAATGTTCTGGGCTTAAACGTCAGTGTGCCATATAAGGTTCAGGTGATGCAAAGTCTTGTTTCCATCGATTCCGTAGCAGAAGCGATCGGCGCGGTGAATACCTTGGTTCGCATAGAGGGCGGTTATCGAGGGTATAATACAGATATAACAGGGCTGAAAAGGGCGATGGAGGTTGAGGGCATACAGATAAAAGGCAGGCAGGTGGTGATTCTCGGCGCCGGAGGCGTGGCGCAGACAACCGCGCATCTGTGTGCAGGCGAGGGAGCAGATAGAATCTGGATTCTAAACCGAACCTATGAAAATGCGGCGGCGCTTGCAAAGAGGATAGAAAACGGTTATCATGCGGAATGTGTGGCATTGCGGACGGAGGATTATAGAAAGCTTTCCGCTGATCGTTATCTAGTGATTCAGACCACCAATGTAGGGATGTATCCTAATGTGGAACATGCTGTGATTGAGGAAAAGGAGTTTTATCAGATGGTGGAGACGGCATATGATCTGGTCTATACACCATTTGAGACAACATTTATGAGATATGCCAGAAGCTGTGGCGCAGAAGCGTATAATGGGCTTCGCATGTTGCTGTATCAGGGAATCTGTGCGTATGAGCTCTGGAATCAAACGGCTGTTTCGGAGGAGATTGCAGAGGAGATCTATGTTTTATTGAAAAAAGAGCTTGGAGTAGTGTGAAACATATAGTGTTCACATTGTGTAAAATGCAGCACAGAAATGGAGAGTAAAATGCAGCCTATTATATTGATCGGATATATGGGAGCCGGCAAGACAACGGTTGGGAAGCTTCTGGCAGAGCAGCTTTCTTGTCCTTTTATGGATACAGATAGAATGATAGAGGAGCAGGAAAACCGAAACATCCGCACAATTTTCGAGCAGGACGGCGAGGAAAAGTTTCGCGATATGGAGACGGCACTTCTTGAAAAGCTTCTGGATCATGGGCTTGCGGATGTAGTTCTTTCTGTGGGCGGAGGGCTTCCAATCAGAGAGAGAAACAGAGAATTGCTAAAAAAGCTTGGAACGGTAGTATATCTGACTGCTTTAAGGGAGACAATAGTAGAACGTGTGGCAGGCTCGGAGGAGCGGCCATTGCTTCAGGGACAGGAATTATCTAAGAAGGTGGAGCAGATGCTGGAAATAAGGGACCCATTGTATCGCATGGCAGCGTCTGTATCTATAAAAACAGACGGCAAGACAGCGCAGGAGATCGCGCAGGAAATAGAACGAGTCTGGTTGCAGAGCATGGGATAGCAAAAAATGGTTGAAAAAATTTAGATTATAGTATACACTATAGTAAGAAATTCTAAGGAGGAATAGTTATATATGATTCAGGCAGGCGATTTTAGAAATGGCATTACAGTTGAGATTGAAGGAAATGTATATCAGATTGTTGAATTTCAGCATGTAAAGCCGGGAAAAGGTGCTGCATTTGTCAGAACGAAGCTTAAGAATATTATTAATGGAGGTGTTGTGGAAAAAGCCTTCAGACCGAATGAAAAGTTCCCCACAGCACGCATTGACAGAAATGATATGCAGTATCTGTATTCAGATGGGGAATTGTTTCATTTTATGGATGTGAATACCTATGAGCAGATCGCGCTGAGTGCAGATGATATTGGAAATTCCCTCAAGTTTGTAAAGGAGAATGAGATGGTGAAGATCTGCTCCTACAATGGAAATGTATTTGCTGTGGAGCCTCCGCTTTTTGTGGAGCTGGAGATCACAGATACAGAGCCGGGCTTTAAGGGAGATACTGCAACAGGTGCGTCCAAGCCTGCAACGGTGGAGACAGGTGCTGTTGTGGCTGTGCCGCTATTTGTGGAACAGGGCGAGAAGATTAAGATCGATACTAGAACTGGAGAATATATGTCCAGAGTGTAAGTTTTAAAAAATAAGGATGGGGAAAACCGCAGTTATCTTTGTTGAGGATGGCTGCGTTTTTTTATGCGCAGGGATGTGCAAGGAAAGAGCTGCTGACGCAGCACACATCCCGCGCAGCGAGTAAAGGGAAAGAAATCCCTTTACTCGATATTACAGGGATGTGTAAGGAAAGAGCTGCTGATGCAGCACACATCCCGCGCGGCGAGTAAAGGGGAAAGAAATCCCTTTACTCGATATTACAGGGATGTGTAAGGAAATTTTTGCTAGGGGTATGACACAGAATGTCGATCGTTTCATACTATGTTTATGTAAGGTAAACAGACGCCATTGTAAAGGGATGGTGGACTGTCAAGAAGGGAGTTATTCAATTGGATAATAATTGTCGCAACCCATACTATAGAAATAGGATGCAAGGTTCTTGTCAAAATATAGAGAACAATCGCAGAGGAATGAGAAAGGATTGTTGTCATGTAGATAGTCAGTTAGATGGAATGGCGCTGGCAATGGCATATGTGCCGTGGCAGCACTGGAAGGAAACCTATGAGCCGTGCAAAGCATTAAGCATTGGCACGATATTCCCGGAATTAAATCTTCCGCTGATGGAAAGGAGCTGTGTCAAATGAATATGGAGCAGAGACGTTTAATGCAGCAAATCTATGAGGCAGGCTTTGCTATTGATGATGTAGTGCTGTATTTGGATACCCATCCGTGTGATGAGGAGGCACTTGCTTATTATGAGTCCTTCCGTAAATTATATGCGAAGCTGGTGAAGGATTATACCATTCATTTTGGTCCTCTCAGTGCGGATCAGGTGGATGTGTCAAATCAGTGGGCATGGGTAAAGACGCCATGGCCGTGGGAAATGGAGGGCTGTTAATATGTGGAATTATGAAAAACGCTTACAATATCCAATTAAGATCAAAAATCCAGATCCTAAGATTGCCATGGTGATTATGAGTCAGTTTGGTGGTCCAGATGGAGAACTGGCGGCAAGTATGAGATATTTGTCACAGCGCTATGTAATGCCATATAGAGAGGTGGCAGGGCTTTTGACAGATATAGGTAGTGAAGCCTCTAAAATGTTCCTTTTAGGGGCAACCGCTTTTTTTGATGCTTTTGCAACCGTGTAGCTCCATTTGAGTGGGAGCATATTCAAATATACATCTATGTTGTCTCTGTCGTTGATTACTATTTTATCAAGAAGCTGTGTATAAAATTCATCTTCGTACTCAATTCCGCTGATAAGCTCATTAACGGCGGTTTGAATATCCGCCGTCAATTCCTGTTGCTTATGTTTGGCTTTCGGTTGTTTTTCAATACTCTCCACCATAGATTTCAAGCTGTCGATTTCAGCGTCATATTTCGCCCTAAGAGAAGAAAACTCATCTCGGTTAATAGCACCGCTTGTATAGAGGTCAATCAAATCGGTACGTTTTTTCTTTGCCGCATCAATTTTTTCTGCCAGAGCATTTGCGTCCGCTCCTGTTATATCCATTGAAATAACCTTGTTAATCGTCTTAATTAAGTTATCGGATATTTTCTGGCGGTCAAGTTCGAGCTGTTTGCAGACAAGGTACATAATGTGGATGATTTCTTCATTTCGGATACTTGTTCCAGAGCAGCCGACTTGATTTCCTGTTTTATCAACATGGGGACTTCCGTGCTTTGCTCCCTCAAAACAACGCCATGTTTTGTATTTACTGCCATTTTTTCGGGTTTTGTATCTGGCAACATAGCTTGCACTACATCTGCCGCACTTGATTTTTCCAGAGAAAGGGTAACGGTTACTATGTTTTGCCTTGCCCTCTTGTGAGAGCGACTTTTCATCTAAAATACGGTTTGCCTTATCGAATAGCTCACGGGAGATAATCGGCTCATGGTGGTCTTTGATGATAACAAATTCCTCCTGCCCTCGGTTGTATTTCTTTTCGTGAGATAAAAAGTCTGGCGTATAGGTTTTCTTTTGCACTAAGTCACCGCAGTATTTCTCATTACGAATAACACGAAGAATGACGGTGTTTTGCCATTCCTTAACCCTCATAGGCTCGATGCCTTCTTCCCGAAGCTCACGGGCGATAACATGAGTTCCTTTTCCCTCGTCTACAAATTTGTGGAAGATAAGGCGGACAATTTTTGCACCTTCCTCATTGATTGTCATTTTGCCGTCTTTTACATCATAGCCGAGCATACTCCGCCCAAACACAACACCTTGCTCCATCTGGCGTTTCTGTCCCCATTTCACACGCTCGGAAGTCTTGCGGCTTTCCTCCTGCGCGATAGAGGACATTATGGCAAGGCGAAGCTCCGCATCACCGTCCATTGTATTAATGCCGTCATTCATAAAAATAACGCCAACACCGTGTTTTTTGAGATCACGAGTATAAAATATGCTGTCGAGGGTATTTCTCGCAAAGCGGGAAATTTCCTTTGTGATAATCAAATTAAAATCGCCGTTTTTGGCACACGCAATCATTCGGTTAAACTCTTTACGCTTTTTGGTGTTCGTGCCAGAAATGCCTTCATCGGCAAAAATCTCATATAGCTCCCAATCTGGATTACGCTCTATATACTGTCTAAAATAGCGTTGCTGACTTTCAAAGGAATTTGCTTGGTCTTCATTGTCTGTGGAAACACGGCAATAGGCAGCAACCTTTTTCTTTGTATGCTGTATTTTTCTTTCTTGATTTAAGGTTTCGTATTTATCTACTGACATAAGAATAGCTCCTTTCCCGACAAGCTCTTGTCGTAGTATAAGTAATTTGAGATGGTATGTCGAATGTGCAAATTTTCAAATGGCACATGTCTATATGTAAAGAGCCAAGCGGTTAGGCTTGGCTGTGGTTTTTCCCGTTGTATTGTTTTTCCATTTCTTCTATGCAGCGATTATATTGCGAATGGGTCAAGAGCTTCTTTTTTTCCAGAGAAGCAAGTATTGACTTTTGAAATCGCAGATAAAACGCTGCGTGTTCCTGTTCAGTAATCTGCGGAGCAGGCTCTCCGACATAGACAAACTCACGACACTTCAATCATCAACACCACCTCGCTATAAATGTATGCATTAGGGTTTGTACGATATAACGAGAGGGTTAGTCCTTTTTTGAAACGCCGATGCCGACAGCTAACGCTTTATCCACCGATAACATCAAACGCCTGTCAAAAGTACCGATGTACTCTTGCAGGCGTTGTTTATCAAGTGTTCTG
>CAMWWW010000126.1 GCA_947178015.1 uncultured Clostridia bacterium | reverse complement strand
AAGTAAAATCTTCTATTTTTTTGTAAAAATGGGATATTCAGAACAATTTAGATTGCTATGAGATAAATTATTTTTAATTTATTTCTCCGATTTTTGATTGTAAATATAAATTGTTTCTAAATTGTTGTATGATCTATTGCAAAGAAAGGTTGGTATATCTTGTCCGAAACCGTGGCTTGTATTCTCATGGTGCGCCCGACTTATACGCCGCTTTAACGGCTTATTTCCTCTGCACAAGTCTGTACATAAAAAGAAAAAGGCTGCCTATAACAACCTTTTTCTCTCTTCTTATCTTATTCTCTAATTGATACCGCTTCCTCTAACTGAAAACATTTCATCAACAGATCCAAGGACACCTCTTCTGCTCCGAACAGATTGTACATATCTAATATACAGCCATGCTTGTCGTCAATCTGCACATAGGCATTGAAGCCGCTTGCCTGATTTCCCTCTGCGTCAGATGCGTGATATTCGATCCATGCTGCCTGAAAGCCATTGATCATGCCATACTGAATTTCACTGATTGTTATATCTGTATAGCCAGAACTTGTGTAATACTGTTGTTGAAATTCCCGCGAAGCTTCCAGATTTTCTTCCATTTTTTCAGTTGTGATCTGGTAGTCTAGCAGAATCTGGTCCGTATCTTCAATATTTTTTACATAGGCAAGTTCATAGCTGCTGGAATACTGCTCATCTTTCTGAAAACCATCCACAGGCTTAATTTCAAGAACCAGATCGTTATCCTCACAGAATAGCCTATCTGCTTCTTCGCTGCCAGTATTTGTGTCCGGCTGCTCCACATCACCATACAGGCTGTCGTAGATCTGCCTTAATACCTCCTCAGAATAAATGTCTCCATATATCTCCTTTACCGCGGTGACAAATTCCTCATAGGTCAGATACTCTGACCCGTCAAGACTTCCGCCGCCGTTATCTCCCACGCCGTTGGACGGGGTCTGCCCCTTTAGCTGAGAGATAATATAAGAAAATTGCTCGGTAAATGCACTTGGAACATATCCTCTTTCTAAAGCATTGTCAAGTATTTTTAATATTAGCTCCTGCTGCTCTTGTGTGCCAAGCTCCGCTAATTGGATGGTATCGGAATATTCCGGCATGGTAAAATCTTCTGCTTCCGTCACGATATAGCTTCCACTAAGCCCAATCTTAACGCTGGTGCTTTCACCCAAGTAATTCTTGACAGCAGCAATTATATCAAGCTTTTTCATCTCGTAAGAATATTCTGATTCTGTGATATGGTACTCGCCGTCAAGATACATCTCCATCGAAAACATTCCGTTAAACTCCGCTGATAGTTGGACGCTGTTTTTCTCTCCATCCTCCACTGCATGATAATGTGCGGCAACGCTGTCTCCGTCCATGCTTATCTGCAAATCTATTCTCCGATCGTCTCCAAGATTTTCCTTGCCAAAGAAGGAAAATACCAACTCTCCCTCCTGTTTTTTTCCATCATCAAGAGGAATCCGAATTTCTACCACCTGATTCTGGCTTATGCGCACATAGCAGAGAACTACCTTGCTCACCCATGAATCAACCATGGATTCTTCCACTAACGCTTCCAGATTTTTAATCAAATACTCTGCTTCGCTGTCAGAGGTCATAGAAGCATACCAATTCATAAATGTCTGATCTGCCTTAATTCGCTTCGGCAGATTTCTCATATGCCTCGCATAATTTCTCTCTGATAAGGACAGCATATATTCCTCTGCTTCCATCATGCTGCTTCCTGTATCCAGCTTAACCGTCTGTGTTTTCTCACAGCTTACATCATTGTATACTTCAGAATACCACTCTTTTAAAGTCTCAATCAGAGAATCGATGCCCTCCTGCTGCCTCTCTATCTCGGATACCGCTTCTGGGTTGATTTCTCTTCCCGTCAGATCCTCTATATCCTCCGGGCTGATTCCCAGATAATTCTCGTACAATCCCGGAAGCCCAAGAATGATCCCCGCGCTGTCAGCAAATATCTCCAATCTAGCAGGCTTCATATCGCTGACCATCGCCGTGAGCGCCATCATCGCCTCTGCCTCAATCCTATTGGAATCCACACTTAAGGAAAAACTAATTGGCGCATAATCCTTCAAAACATCCGTCGCTATTCCTTGCTCCGACATAGTAAATTCTGACAAAGTGACCGCTATCTGCTGCGAAATCTGTTCTCCTTCCAAAATCTCCTTCCGTCTGTCGCCGCGCTCATCCTTTGCCAACTCTTCAAAAGTATTTCGCAGCGCCTTCTCCACATAGGACTTTGCCTTATCTGCCCCCGTCAGGGTTATCACTAGATAAATGAGCGTCACCGCTATCGCTGCGCCAACTATGCCCATTACTATGTATGGTGCTTTGCTCTTTTTCGGCTTACCCGCAGAAGGATAATTGGCTGCTTGGTTTGCCTGCCAGTCAAAACGTGGACCGCCACCTGCTCCCGACTGTCCATCATTCGTCCCAAACGCCTGTGAAGCCGGCTCTATGTCTATCGTATACTCCTCGCTCCTATATGCAGACTCTATCTTAGCAGTCCTCAAATTCTCATCCTTATTTCCATCTTCAGGCTCCTTCGCCTCTGTATCGTAAATCTCGCTGCTCCCTCTATCTGCTTCTCTCTCTTCTGTCCGTTTCAGCTCTATATAGCTCCCACATTCTGGACAAAAAATGGTATCCTCCTGAATCTCTGCGCCACATTTCGCACACTTCATCTCTCTGCCTCCTCTTTCTCTCCTCCGATGTGGGTGGCTATATCACCTCTATAAAAACACATCAGGCATACAATATATAGAAACATACTGTATGCCTTATCATAGCACTATTTACAATTTTATGTCAAGTGGCGAATATTCCCTGATTCTTATATCTCCACAATCACCGTCCACTCGCTTCCATATTCCTCCACCTTCTTCACTATCCCTGTCAAGCTCTCAAGCGGCTTTCGCGTATTGTTGGACATAGCGAGGGCCGGCTCTATCGTATAATAATACATGGTTCCTTCGAGAGTATTCAGTGTCGATTCTGAAAGCTCCACCTTATCTCCCTCGCTCACAAGCTTTGGCCTGCTCATCCTAAAGTCCATCTCCCTCGCCATTTTGCTTCTCCCATCTTACCTGCTTTAATACGAACCCTTTTATTTCGTCGTCTTTCCTGATTGGAAATAACTCCGTTCTGCTTACACAGAATCCTCTCTTGCAGCCAAAACCACCTGCACCGTCTGCTCTGTAGCCTGCTCACGTCCCGGCACTATCATTGTGACCGTGATGGTATCACCTGCCTGATGCTCTGCAAGAATTTCCGTCAGATCCTCCATTCCTGTAATCGCTCTTCCATCCACTGCTGTGATCACACTACCCACCTGAATCTGATACTTCTCTGCCGGAGAATTCTCCACCACGCCAGATACATATACGCCTGCCGGCATCTGGAACATTCTCTGAAGCTGCTCTGTCACATCTCCGCCATAGATACCAAACAATACACCCTGCTGATTCTGTTTTGTATTGCCGCCATTTATAATGCTCTCTATAATCGGCTTTGCATCCGTAATTGGAATCGCATATCCCATGCCTTCCACACCGCTCGCCGCATATTTCACCGTGTTAATTCCAATTACCTCACCGTTGGAATTTAACAAAGGACCACCACTATTTCCACCATTGATCGCCGCATCTGTCTGTATCAATGTCATTGTCTTATCGGTAAGCTTTACCTCTCTATTTACCGCACTGATCACGCCCGTTGTGACCGATTGGCCATACCCTAAAGCATTTCCAATGGCAATCGCAGCCGATCCAACTCTGACATTCTCCGAATCTCCCAGCGCCGCAATCTTAATTACCGAACGTGTCTGCTCTGGTATATTGGCAATCGGAATCAGAACGATAGCAATATCTGCATCAACATCACTGCCAAACACAGAACCTTCCACCTCTGTACCATCCGAAAATACCACGGACACTTTATTGGCGTCCTCAATAACATGATTATTGGTCAAGATCATCAGGTTCTCATCGCTTTCCCCGATAATAATGCCTGTGCCGCAGGAATCCTGCTCCAACACTCTTCCGCTGTCGCCGCTGTTGTAAAACCCATAAGTAAATATACTTCTTTCCTGTACATAAGTGACACAGTTGACTGCCACCACAGAAGGCAGTGCAGCATCTACAATATCTGATACATCAATCACTGTACTTGTCGCGCCGCTTGGATTGGTTTTCCCAATGGACGCAAGCTGTTCTGCACCGGCTGCCCCATTGCTTTCCTTCTCTGGCAATGTCTGAACAACCTCGATCCGATTGGACTGCTTCTCTAACCCTGCCGCCTCCTTAGAATAGGTCAGCAGGCCAAATCCCAAAACCATACCAAAGGCTGCGGAACCAGCCGCAAAGCGCAATGTCTTTTTCCAGTTTCTTTTTTTCTTTGATGTATGCGCAGAATCATATAATGGTGTAGTATCTTCCTTATTTTCATAAAAATCTCTGTAATCGCTCATATCGACCGTCCCTCTCTCTTTCTGTTTTTTTATTGTTTCTTAACTTCTGAGATAAGAATACCAGCCGATTATGACCACTTTTTGATAAAAGTGTGGAAAATCTGTGAAAACAAGTTTTGATGCATGCAAAAGGGCTGTCGCCACAGCCCTATTGCAAAAAGTCTTTTATTTTCTTGCTGCGCACCGGATTGCGCAACTTCCTAAGAGCCTTTGCCTCAATCTGGCGGATGCGCTCGCGGGTGACATTAAATTCCTTGCCGACCTCTTCCAGCGTTCTTGGATGTCCGTCTAACAACCCAAACCGAAGAACGATCACCTGCTTCTCTCTATCCTTCAGATCCTCAAGCAAAGTATCAATATGCTCTCTCAACATCACAGACTCAATATTCCCCTCTGGCGTCACCGCATTATTATCCGCCACAAAATCACCAAGATTGGAATCATCCTCCTCGCCAATCGGCGTCTCTAACGATGCAGGTTCCCTAGCAATCTGCATAATCTCAATCACCTTGTCCTCCGACATGCCAAGCGCCTCCGCAAGCTCTGTCGTCGTCGGCTCATAGCCAAGCTCCAGCGTCAGCTTTCTCTGCATCTTGGACATCTTATTGATCGTCTCCACCATATGTACTGGCACTCGGATCGTTCTCGCCTGATCGGCAAGAGCCCTCGTCACAGACTGGCGAATCCACCATGTCGCATAGGTGCTGAGCTTGTACCCCTTTTCATAATCAAATTTTTCTACACCCTTGATCAGTCCAAGATTTCCTTCCTGAACCAGATCCAAAAAACTCATGCCACGACCAGTATAGCGCTTTGCAATACTGACCACCAGACGCAGATTTGACTCGATAAGCCTCTCCTTCGCCGTATTATCCCCAGCAGATTTCTTCTTTGCAAGCTCCAGCTCCTCATCCGCGCTCAACAAAGGCACGGTTCCAATCTCCTTCAAATACATACGGACTGGGTCTTCCGTTCCGATTCCTTCAAGAAGATCTATCGCATCCAGATCGATCTCCTCTTCCTCATCCTCCAAAAACCCGTCATCATCCTTATCCAGCAAAAGATCCTCGTCCACAAGGGCATCGGTATCTATAATGCGGAGAACATCAATTTTATTATCCTCCAGATATTGATAAATATATTCCAACTGTTCCAAGGAGAGATTCTCATTCTTGAAGAAATCGTTGATCTCCTCAACCTCCAAAATCCCCTTTTTTGAATTTCCCAACTCAACAAGTTTCTTTAATTTCTCAGTAAAGCCATCTCTTTCGTTTTCCACGTATATATTCCTTTCTATATCCATATCATCCGATCTAGGCACTAAAATCCTGCGGGCAGAAAATAGTCAAAGCCTTCTCTCTGACATCCACCGTGATTTCCTTGGGAGCACCTCCATACTCTCCATCCAGAACCCATGGCACCTCTCCCGGTGAATGAATCGCTAGCTTTGATGCCTTAAAGGTATACAATGCCTCCGAAGACATGTCTGCAGATATAATAGATGTGAGAATATTCTGAAGCTCCGCCGTACTTTTTGGCTTTCTCAACAAAGTAACCTCAAATACGCCATCATCCATTCGCACTGATTTTCCTACCAGCTTCTTAAAGCCGCCCACCGACGTTGAGTTACTGATCATGCCATACAAAAATTCTCCTTCAATTAATTTCCCGTCATGCTCCACTTCCATTATAGCGGGCTTAATTGAGGTAAGCTTCTTCATCCCTTCTATTATATAAGCCTGATACCCCAGTACATTTTTCATCTGCTGGGGCGTTGCATAGGAAACCTCCGTAAAAGCTCCAAATGCAGCCACGTAATTAAAATACCGTTCATTAAATGAACCCACATCACACTGAAACTGCCTGCCCTCCGTAATTAATTTCGCAGCGTTCTTCATGTTCTTTGGTATTTTTAGACTGGAGGCAAAATCATTTGTGGAGCCTGCCGGAATATAACAGAGCGGGACGCTAAGCCCCTCCTCCAGCAACCCGGCAACCGTCTCGTTCAACGTGCCGTCACCGCCGCTGCACACAATACAATCATACTGCGCAGCTCTTGCCTTCACCGTCTCCTTTGCGTCAAGTACACTCTGGGTAATATGCATAGTCGGCTCATATCCCGCCCTGACAAAGATATCAAGAATCTCCAGCAGGCTGCTTTTTATCTGTCCTTTTCCCGACTTGGGATTTACAATAAATAGTAATTTCATCCTATTGTATTCTCCTTTCCCCGGTAAGTATACCTCAACAACATTTTAAAGGATTCTTCACAAGAAGTCAATGGTTGAAAC
>CAMWWW010000125.1 GCA_947178015.1 uncultured Clostridia bacterium | reverse complement strand
AAAGGTACTTATTCCGTCCGCCCCTGCTGGATATTCAAGGGGACCGAATCAAGCGACGGCACAGAGAAACCGGTGCAGATGATCCTTGACGCGGCCACCTGCGAGGAAATCGTGCCGTGAAAACCGCCGCAGTATACGGAAAGGCCCTGTATGCAGATCTATACAAGGCCTTTCTCTCAAAAAGGTTTGCCTTTTCGATTTTGCTCGTGATAGCGGTATTGCTGGCAGCATCCTTTGAGGGGATCGCTCTGGATACGGAAGTGCTTTATGTGTTCTCTCTGGTCATGTATGGGATGCCCGCCATGCTGGTGATGATCGGCGGCGCGTCCGCATACGCCGACAGTATCTTTTCCGACATCGAACACCGCTATATCCGGGGCATCCTTTCCAGAACCGGAACAAGGCAATATGTATTCTCCAAAATGATCTCCATATTCCTTACCGGTATGCTGAATGTGGGACTTGGAATTTTCCTGTATGCCCTGCTTCTGCGTCTCAAGTTGCCATGGGTTCAGGCGGAGAGCGCTCTATACCAAAATCTGCTTTTGTCAGGAGGTCTGCGGTTTTTCCTAGACAAGGGATGGTTCACAGCATATTTTTTGCTGTGGGGCCTTCAATATGGGACGCTGTCGGGAATATTGGCCGTACTCTCCGCGGGTCTGTCCCTGTTCACCCGGAACAGATTGCTGGTGCTTGCAACGCCGTTTCTCAGCTACTATTTTATCGACCTGTTCATTTCTGCACTGTCTCAAAACAGATATTCACTTGCTCTGATCTTTGCCCCGTCCAACAATGTTGTGGGAAACGACCTGTTGGCATTTTTGGTGGTTTTTCCAATTTCTGCGGCGGTTTTGCTGTGCGTTGGCCTTGTGACCGAGTGGAAGGTTCGAAAGGAGTTTTTGAATGAATAAACTGAATTTCTTTTTCCGGGATTTCCGCCCATACTTCATTTCTTCAAGACTGCTTGTATTTCTGCTCTTTCAGTTCACGGTCATGCACTATCATCTGCGGGAAATAATACGGTTCTCCGCTGATATGAACTGCCCGCTCTCCCCTTGGTTGCTGCCATTTCTCTTTCAGTCGATCTATATGCAGTTTATATATGGAGTTTCCGCAATCTATTTCTTCTCCACGGTCCCCTTTTTCCAGAGGGCGCAGTTGTACGTCATCATACGTCAGGGAAGAATCCGCTGGATGCTCGGCAAAGTCCTTCGGATTTGGCTCACCGCGTTGTTATTGCCGTGCATGGAGTTTCTGGTCAGCATTTTGGTGATTGTCCCACGGCTTGATTTGACTGCCGGGTGGGGAAAGGTACTCCACTCCCTCGCCGTGACGGACGCGGCGTCAAAGTATGGCGTTAAGGTTCAAATCGACTATCGCATGATTAGCGGCTTTTCTCCTGACCGGGCCATGCTGGAGATCATGGGCTTGATGGTTCTTGTGACCGCCTTTATTGGAATGTGGATGCTGCTGGTCAGTTTGTGTTTCACAAGAACGCTGGCCGTGGTTTCGGCCACGGCGCTTGCCGTCTTGCCGGTGGCGGCGGCAAACGTCCATCTGGAACTGCCGATGATCGTATTTGTCTCTCCCTTCTCATGGCTGAACCGGATGCTGCTGGAGGGAGCCTATCGCGTGGCAAGCCCCAGCTTCGGCATGGCAATGGCGATTCTGATAACAGGTTCCGCTCTGCTGGCCGCAGGGGTAGTTCTTGCAATCCGACGCACGGAGTTTCAATGGACAAAGGAGGACTGAGCAATGGAGAAAGCGCCCAAGATCAAATGCGTCAATGTGACGAAAGCCTATCGGGATCATACGATTTTGAAACAGGTCAATTTGGAGTGCAGAAGCGGAGAAATTGCCGGGATCATTGGCCGCAACGGAGCGGGGAAAACGGTGCTGTTCAAGGCGATCTGCGGCCTGACGGCAATCGACAGCGGGAAAATCCTGATTGACGGAGAAGAAAGAAGAAATGGGGAAGTCCTCCAATCTGTGGGCATTATTATAGAGGAACCAGCGTTTTTGGCCCATGCGTCAGGCTATAAAAATCTGGAATATCTCTATATGATCCGGAACAGGAGGAATCGGGAGCATTTAAAACAGGTGCTGTCTCAGGTAGGATTGGACCCGGACTCCCAAAAGCCTGTAGTGAACTATTCATTGGGGATGCGCCAGCGTCTGGCGATTGCGCAAGCTATCATGGAAAATCCCGACATCCTCATTTTGGACGAACCTTTTAACGGGCTGGACAATCACGGTGTTGCGGATATGCGGGATCTGTTTTTGGGCTTGAAGCGGCTAGGCAAAACGATCCTTGTGGCAAGTCACAACCCGGAGGATATTCGGCTGCTCTGCGACAGTGTGTATCAAATGAACGTGGGAATTTTGGAACAAACTCGGTAAAAAACCGTGGCGATTGCAGGAAAAGCTATCTTAACTTCCGCAGGCGGACCGGACTACTACGGCTGAAAACAAAACTCACGGTGGGACGCAATTCTTGCTGGAATCAAATCTCACCGTGAGACTTATTTTGAATAAGCTGTATAATCACCGGCAGGCTTGGCAGTTATTCTAATTTAACTTATGAATAAACAGCCCGCTTCTAAGCTTTGGTTCAAACCATGTTGATTTGGGTGGCATTAATCGCTGTGCGTCCGCCACATCAAAAAGCTGGGAAATGGAAGTGGGATACATGGCAAATGCTACTTTCATATCCTCCCTTGTTCTTCTCTCAAGTTCAGACAATCCGCGGATGCCGCCCACAAAATCAATTCTCTTATCTGTCTTAGGATCGCCGATGCCAAGTATTGGAGCAAGCAAATATTTTTGCAACAGCGATACATCCAGTCCTTCCACCGGATCATCACTTTGGATCTCCTCCCTAGCCGTAAGTTTATACCAGTTTCCTTCCAGATACATCCCGGCCTCATGCACCTTCGTGGGGCGATATGCATCGGAGCCAATTTTCTCCACCTTATACTTCTCTTCCACAAGCCTGAGAAATTCCTCCACACTGTGCCCATTTAAATCCTTAACCACACGGTTATAATCCATAATCATCAACTGATCATCTGGAAATAGAACAGATAAAAAGTAATTAAATTCTTCCTCACCTGTATAACCCGGATTTGCCTCTCTTCGCATCATGCCTACTCGAACAGCCGAGGCCGCCCTGTGATGCCCATCTGCAATATAGATGCTGTCCAGCTCTGCAAAGGATTTTCTTAGTGTATCCACCTCTGCTCTTCCAGCAATCCGCCACACTGTATGGCGCACGCCGTCGGGAGCCGTAAAATCATAGAGAGGCGCTGCCGCCTTCTCTGCCGTCACCACATTGTTGATCTCCTGTTTGGAGCGATAAGCAAGAAAAATAGGTCCCGTCTGCGCATTGCAGGCATCCACATGATGGATTCTGTCCGCCTCCTTATCTGCGCGGGTTTTCTCATGCTTTTTAATGATATTATTTTGATAATCGTCAATGGATGCGCACGCCACAATTCCTGTCTGCGCGCGCCCATTCATAGTAAGCTCATAGATATAATAGCACTCTTCTTCATCTGTCACGAAGGTTCCATCTGCGATCGCGCTGTCCAAAAGTTCCCTCGCCTTCTGATATACCCTCTCATCATAAGTATCCACGCTGTCATCAAACTGCGTTTCAGCACGATCTATTTTTAAAAAGGACAATGGCTCTCTTACTACTTCCGCGCACGCCTCCTTGCGATTATAGACATCATAGGGCAGTGCCGCCACCCTGTCCGCTATCTTTACATCCGGTCTAATACACCGGAATGGTCTAACTGCTGCCATCTTCTTCCTCATTTCTGCATGTATTCTACAGGGGTTTCCAACTATTTCACCACACGTACCTTTAATACCTCAGGGATCTCGCGGATTATTTTCACAAGCTCCTCCGTGGCAGGAGAATCAATATCCATAAGTGTATAAGAATACTCCTCCTTGCTCTTGTTAATCATATCAGAGATATTAATATTCTGCGCTGAGCACGCCCCGGTAAACTTTGCAAGCATATTTGGCACATTTCTGTGATGGATTGCAATACGCCCCGCTTTTTTGCACACGCCCATATCGCATGCCGGGAAATTCACAGAGTTCTTAATATTGCCGTTCTCCAAATATTCCATCAACTGGTTCACTGCCATAACAGCACAATTATCCTCTGCCTCCTCTGTGGAAGCGCCCAGATGAGGAAGCGCAATTACATTCTCCATATTTGCGGACGCAGGATTGGGGAAATCTGTCACATAGCGCTTCACCTTACCAGACTTTAACGCTTCCGCCATATCTGCATCGTTCACTATCACATCTCTTGAGAAATTCAGAATTACAACACCATCTTTCATCATGGCGAGTGTTTCCTTATTAATCTTGCCCTTTGTCTCCGCCAGAGCCGGAACGTGGAGCGTGATAAAATCACATTCTGCATAAATCTGCTCCTCACTCTTGCTGTGTTGTACCTCTCTGGACAGGCTCCACGCCGCCTCCACGGAAATATAAGGATCGTAGCCATATACCTCCATGCCAAGATTTACCGCAGCATTGGCAATCTTTGCGCCAATCGCGCCAAGCCCAATTACGCCAAGCTTCTTTCCCATCAGCTCACAGCCGGCAAACTTGGACTTTTCTTTCTCCACCATCTTGGCGATCGTCTCCTCCGACTTGTTCGCCTTCACCCACTCGGCTCCCCCTATAATATCGCGGGAAGCAAGCAGCATGCCTGCAAGCACCAGTTCCTTCACCGCGTTGGCATTGGCTCCCGGTGTGTTAAACACAACGATTCCCTGCTCTGCACATTTATCCAGCGGAATATTGTTGACTCCTGCACCTGCTCTTGCAATAGCAAGCAGATTCTCTTTCATCTCCATATCGTGCATCGCTGCACTTCTGACCAAAACAGCATCGGCTGCATCAAAACCATCGTTAAGCTGATACGCATCCGTCAGACGATCGAGACCAATATGGGAAATTTTATTTAAACAATGAATCTGAAACATTATACATTCTCCTCCTCAAATTTCTTCATAAACTGAACCAAAGCCTCCACGCCTTCGATTGGCATAGCGTTGTAGATGCTCGCTCTCATGCCGCCCACCGTTCTGTGACCTTTTAAATTCTCAAAGCCTGCCGCTTTTGCTTCCTTTACAAACTTGGCGTCCAGCTCCTCACTTCCCGTCACAAACGGCACATTCATCAAAGAGCGATCCTCCGGCACAACAGTGCCCCGAAACAGCTTACTTTGATCCAGATAATCATAGAGAATCTTTGCCTTCTTCTCATTGCGCTCCTTCATGCTCTCAAGACCGCCCATTCTCTTAAGCCACTGAAATACCTTGCCGCAGATATAGATGCCATAAGCAGGCGGCGTATTGTACATGGAACCATTATCCGCATGCGTTTTATAGCGCAGCATAGTCGGAGTTCCGGGAAGCACATCCTCCGTAATCAGATCCTCACGAATTATTACAATTACCACACCTGCCGGACCGATATTTTTCTGCACGCCGCCATAGATCACACCATACTTTGTCACATCAACCGGCTCGGATAAAAAGCAAGAAGACACATCTGCAACCAAGGTCTTTCCCTTTGTGTTCGGCAGAGTCTTATATTTCGTTCCATAGATTGTATTGTTCTCACAGATATAAACATAATCTGCATCCTCAGCAATGTCCAAGTCAGAGCAGTCCGGTATATAGGAATATGTCTTATCCTCAGAAGATGCAACCGCCCTTGCCTCGCCGTACAGTTTTGCCTCCTGATATGCCTTCTTCGCCCACTGTCCGGTAATAATATAATCTGCCTTCTTATTCTTCATCAGGTTCATTGGAATCATAGCAAACTGCTGTGAAGCTCCACCCTGCAAAAACAGCACCTTGTAGTTATCTGGGATATTCATAAGCTCTCTAAGATCTGCCTCCGCCGTGTCAATGATCTCCTGATATGCCTTAGAACGATGGCTCATCTCCATCACGGACATACCTGTACCCTTATAATCAAGCATCTCTGCTGCTGCTTCCTTGAGCACCTCCTCCGGCAGCACAGCCGGACCTGCTGAAAAATTATAGACTCTTCCCATTCTTTCTAATCCTCCTTGGCAATTTTATGTATATTCAATATTATAAAAAAACTATAAACTTTATGAAACATTTTAACGCTTTATCACTGTATAGTCAAGTGAATTTGTCAGAAAGTTCTCTACTGGCACCATTGAAACAACAAAATCGATGTAAAAAATCAACATACATAAAATCCGTCCAGCCAACTTACTATTTCTCCGCCACGAAACAGGAGAAGTTAGTAAGAAACAGACTGGACGGGAATTCTGCTAATTTTCCAGATCTTCCTCGCTAAAGGCTTCCGATATTGCCGCGCCCGGCGCTACCATCGGCCAAACCTTATCATCACTGTCAATCTGACAATCAATTAAAACTGGTATATTTAACTGGATCGCCTCTCTCAGCGCAGGCTCAAATTCTTCCTTTTTTGTGACGCGATACGCCTTTGCCCCCATCGCCTCGGCAAGCTTGACAAAGTCCACTGCATCATTTAATACCGTCGCTGAATAGCGCTTTCCATAGAATAATGTCTGCCACTGACGCACCATGCCAAGCACATGATTGTTGATCACAACCTGAATAATAGGAATGTTGTGACGAGTCGCTGTGGCAATCTCATTCATATTCATGCGGAAGCAGCCATCCCCCGCCACATTGATCACAATTTTATCCTTGCAGCCCATCTTTGCCCCCAAGGCAGCGCCCAAACCATAGCCCATGGTTCCCAAGCCTCCCGATGTCAGAAGCATCCTTGGCTCTCTGTACTTATAATAC
>CAMWWW010000124.1 GCA_947178015.1 uncultured Clostridia bacterium | reverse complement strand
GAGAAACCTCGTTAAGCGCCGACGTTTTTCAATAGGTGCCTTGAGGACTATAGGCATCTCGCGGCGCTGCTTTCTTGATTGTGCTGGACATGTTGATTTTTTCTACTCCATATTTCAAACTAAAAATGTACTTGAACAACGATGATTAATAATGCAATAATATGTAAAATAACAGCGTGTCTAGAAATATCAATAAAAGCAGCATAGCCAGAGCAGCTATAGTCCTCAAGGCACCTATTGAAAAACGTCGGTGCATAATGAGCTTGCGAATTATGCAGTATGCTTCAACGAGGTTTCTCACGAGTTTAGCGTCCGTTACGTTTTGAACTAAGCGAGAGCGGGGTGACGGAGGACTATAGTTGCTCTGGCTATGCGGACCCTTCTCGAACATGATGATGCAAGTACCTTTTACCAAAACCTATAAGTTATTGTATAGTTACGCTATTTCAATATATTGTGTTTTTGACATTGACATCCATCAATATATAGTAGTATAATGCTTCATAGACTGATTATAATATCAGTATCCATATCAAAAGGTGAAAGGACGGTTGTCACAGTTGAAGATCATTAAGCGGAACAAAGCTGAGGTTGACTTTGATATTAGCAAAATTTCTGCCGCAGTAACAAAGGCAAATAATGTTGTGGAGGAGGATGAGAAGCTCACGCGTATGCAGATTGAGAGAATTTCTGACTCTGTTCAGAAATCTTGCGAGAAGATGGGACGTGCCCTCTCTGTGGAGGAAATTCAAGATCTGGTCGAGAAGCAGATTATGGCTCATGGTGCATATGAAGTAGCAAAACGGTATATTACGTATCGTTATACAAGAAGTCTTGTCAGAAAATCAAACACGACGGATGACAGAATTCTTTCTTTGATAGAGTGTAATAATGAGGAGGTCAAGCAGGAGAATTCGAACAAGGACCCAAGTGTGAATAGTGTTCAGAGGGATTATATGGCCGGGGAGGTCAGTAAGGATATTACAGAGCGTATTTTGCTTCCTGCGGATATTGTGGAGGCGCATAAGCAAGGGATTATTCATTTCCATGATTCGGATTATTTTGCGCAGCATATGCATAACTGTGATTTGGTAAATTTGGATGATATGTTGCAAAATGGAACCGTGATCTCTGGTACTAAGATAGAGAAGCCACATAGTTTTTCTACGGCTTGTAATATTTCGACACAGATTATAGCGCAAGTTGCTTCTAGTCAATATGGTGGACAGTCTATTTCTCTTACTCATCTTGCGCCATTTGTACAAGTTTCAAGGGAGAAGATCACGGCTTCTGTCCGCAAGGAGGCGGAGCTTTTGGGAATCAGCCCTTCTGAGGAAAAGATTTCTCAGATTGTGGAGACGAGGCTTAAGGAAGAGATTGAGCGCGGTGTTCAGACTATTCAATATCAGGTAGTGACGCTGATGACGACCAATGGACAAGCACCGTTTGTCACAGTATTTATGTATTTAAATGAGGCGAAGGATGAGCGTCTGAAAAGGGATCTGGCACTGATTATTGAAGAGGTTTTAAAGCAGCGGTATGTGGGTGTGAAAAATGAGGCCGGTGTTTTTATTACTCCTGCATTTCCAAAGCTGGTATATGTGCTGGAGGAGGATAATATCACGGAGGATGCACCGTATTGGTATCTGACTAAGCTTGCTGCAAGGTGTACGGCTAAGCGTATGGTGCCGGATTATATTTCCGAGAAAATTATGCTTCAGCTTAAGGTGGATAAAAATGGCAATGGGAATTGTTATACTTGTATGGGATGCAGAAGTTTTCTGACGCCTTATGTTGACGAGGATGGAAATCCAAAATATTATGGTAGATTTAATCAGGGGGTTGTGACGATTAATCTTGCTGATGTGGCTTGTACGGCTTGTAAGGTGGCGGAGAAGAAAGAGGAGGCGGAGGACCGATTCTGGGAGATTTTTGCAGAGAGGTTGGAGCTTTGTCATAGGGCGCTGCAGTGCAGGCATGAGAGGCTGGAGGGAACACTTTCAGATGCCGCGCCGATTCTTTGGCAGTATGGTGCTCTGGCAAGGCTTCAAAAAGGAGAGCCAATCACGAAACTTTTGCATGGTGGGTATTCCACGATTTCTCTTGGATATGCAGGGTTGTGGGAGTGCGTCTATGCTGTGACAGGCAAGAAGCTGACGGAACCAGAGGGAGAGGAATTTGGCCTTAGAGTGATGAAAGTGTTAAATGAGGCTTGCGCGAAGTGGAAAGAAGCAGAGGATATTGATTATTCTATTTACGGCACGCCGCTTGAATCTACAACTTATAAATTTGCCAAATGTTTGCAGAGACGGTTTGGTATTATCGAGGGTGTGACGGACAGAAATTATATTACAAACAGTTATCATGTTCATGTGACAGAGCCGCTCGATGCATTTTCAAAGCTTGCCCTCGAAGCAAAATTTCAGGTTCTCTCTCCGGGAGGCGCGATCAGCTATGTGGAGGTGCCGAATATGCAGAATAATATTGAGGCGGTGCTTGAGGTTATGAAGTTTATCTATGATAATATTATGTATGCAGAGCTTAATACAAAGTCAGATTATTGTCAGGTATGTGGCTATGATGGAGAAATAGAGATTGTGGAGGAAGATGGCAAGCTGATATGGCAGTGTCCGAATTGTAAGAATACGGATCAAAATAAGATGAATGTGGCACGGCGCACTTGTGGGTATATTGGTTCTCAGTTTTGGAATCAGGGAAGAACACAGGAGATCCGGGAGAGGGTGCTGCATTTGTAAGATAGGAGCATGGTGCAAAAGCTTTTTCGAATTGTTATAATATGGAGGAGCGATGAGAGAGCAGATTAGGAAGCGTATAATAGAATATGCGGAGGAGGAATATCAGAAGTTTTCCTCCGCATTGATTCCGGGTTCTAAGCCGCTTTTGGGCGTTCGGCTGCCGATTCTCAGAAAGCTTGCAAGGGAGCTTACGAAAAAAGGAGAGGATTGGCGGGCGGAGATTGTTTCTTATACTGGTGAATTTGAGGATCTTTATTTTGAGGAGGCAATGCTTAGGGGAATGATAATTGGCTATGGGACCGCCAAGGGAGATCTAGCGGAGGGACTTCAGTATGTGGAGGAATGGATTCCTCATGTGGATAATTGGTCTGTCTGTGACAGCTTTTGCAGTAGTTTTTTGCTCGCGGATACTTATCGGGAAGAGGTGTGGGAATTTCTTCAAAAGTATATATATGCAGAGAGACAATTTGAGGTGCGGACGGCGCTGATTACTTTTTTGTGTCATAATTTAAAATATGAGGTAAATGGAAAGAAGGGTCCAAAGAAGAGAACGATTTCGAAAGAGCAGTTGGATAAGGATACATATTTGAAAAATAGAGTAGATTATCCGTATATGGAAAGGATATTGATGGTTCTGAACAGAAGCTATGAACAGGGCTATTATGCACAGATGGCAGCGGCGTGGACGGCAGCGGAGGCATTTGTGCTCTTTCCCTTTGAGACATGGCGGATGCTAAAGGCGGATTGTCAGATGGATGATTGGACTTATAATAAAACGCTGCAAAAAATCTGTGAATCCAGAATACCGGATGAAGAAGTGAAAAAGATAGTAAAAAGTAAAAAACGGAATGGACGCGAATATCAACGTGTCTAGCATAATAAGTCGCGCAGAGAACCGCCTAGATGTTTTGAGGACGTTAGGCGGTTCTTTACGCGGATCTTCTATAAAAATAAGTTAAACCTGAAGCAGAGAGATAACATTTTGTGCGTTTGAATTTGCTTGTGCAAGGATGGCTTCTCCTGCTTGTACTAAAATATTGTCTGTAGAAAGATTCTGTAACTCTTCTGCCATATCGGTGTCTCTAATGCGGGATTCTGCCGCAGTGGTATTTTCGGCAACATTATTTGCGTTGGCGATCGAGTGTTCCAGACGGTTCTGATAGGTACCAAATTTACTTCTCACGGTATTGACTTTGACAAAAGCTGCGGTCAGCATATCAATAGCGCGTGTCGCCAATTTCTCAGTTTTTACACTTAGCTTTTTTAATCCTATTCGATATAGCGAAAGATTTTGTCTTTCAATATAGATGGAATCCTTTGTGTTGGAGCTGCATTGAATTTTAAATCCAAATTTATCAGGCGCGACACCAGATTCTTTCTCTTTATAAATTTGAACAGGAGTGTTGTATTCGGTGATCAATGCCTTGTTTTCATTTACGGAATTTCCAATGTTGTATTTTGCATAATCACTGACTAAATCCATCTGGGAGGCATTTGCTGTCTCTTGAAGGATATGATCTCTGATATATTCATCAAGGTAATCATCCAAAGTGCCGCTGCCAGTTGAGGTATCAAGATCGACCTTCTTGATATTGTAGCGCTTTAGGGTCTGATGATCTGGATTATTTGCATCATATACTACATAGGTGCCATCTGTAAGCTGGACATATTTTCCCGCGGCGTTTTCCTCGTATTCAAATACTAGATTGGATGGCGCGAATATATCTTTGTAGTCATATTCATATTGGAGGCTTACATATTCTGCTGAATTGTCGGTATCATATAAGTTTATATTATATTCTGCAACAGAATTAAAGCCATATGCATAAGGAGAAAAGGTTGCATCTGTTGCGGTCGACACACCATTGCTTACATATTGTGGTCTATTGTCAAAGATATAAAGTTTGGCATCGTCTGTATAGGAGGCATATTGGGTGAAGTGGAAATCGTATCCCGATGCATCTATAATATCTAACAAGGCATTAGTAAATGCCACACCATCGTTTATTTTTCCATCCATAGAAGAGACATCAATATATAAGGTATAATTTGCACCATCTCGTTTACTACTATACTGATAACTATTTTGATCTGGATTGTTAGGGTTCGGTGTTGTGCTGCTCCAATTCGCCTGTGTTATATCTGGTGTGGTAAATTGAATACTATAATGATTGCTGCAAGTTTGGCAGGTGGAATTAAAGCCCATACCGATCAGATCAACCAATTCAAAACTTGTGCCCAGTCCTGAAAAATCAATACTTGCGCCGGCATAGGTAGTTGGAGCATATACATTGAGTGTACTATTTAGCTTACCAGCGGTAATATCGGCAGGATCTAATTTCACTGTATCTTCCAGATAGGTAGTTCCACCTTTTCCAGTGATATTGTTAGGAGATAACAGCGTGGCAAGATTTGTCTCGGTTGGTGAAGTCGCTCCAGCGATGTAGCGTGCTTTGATTACCTCCAGATAGTCGTGCATATCTGCTTTGATTTGGTTTTTAATCGTAGATATAATATTGCTTGTCTCGACATTTGTATTATTGTACGTTTTGGTAGTGGTGGTGCCGTCTAAGGTATTGGTATATACTGCTGAAAAGCTATTGGTGTTTTTGTCATAAACTAAGTTTGTGCTTCCAAAGGTATCGGAGGTTGTTGTGTAGTCGCGTCCTAATCCATATTCCTCTCCAAGCGTAAGGTTAAGGGTATCTCGATTAATCTTTCCGCTCATAACGTTGGAATAGTTTCCATCCATGGTCAGATCTGCATGGTTATCCAGATCGACAGAGGATTGTATGCCGGGCAGCGTAATGCCGTCAAGAGCGTTGATCGCAGAGTCTTTGCTGATCTCATTCACGACCTGAAAGGTGAAGCTTATCGTATCACTGCCAGCCGGAGCAGGATCGTAGGTGTATTTGTAAGTTTTATCAGACCATATATCTTTGCTCTGGTCGCCCCAGTTGGTGATCCCCAGATCTGCCCATGTTTTGTTGGAATTGGCTACGGCAGTGCCATTTTGCTCAAGCCACAGCCCAGTGTCATCGGCGCGGAGCGTATACATATGATCTGCAAAATTAGGATCGCCATCCAGATAACGTTTGACCTCATCATTGTTCTTAAATGTTGTGTAGGTCTTTGAAAAATCGGTGAACAATGCCTGTTTTTCTGTGGGAAGCTTGTACGTACTCTGCCATTTTATATCAGATAGCTTATTCATCACATCAAGAAGGTCATCGGCGGCATCCGGCGTAAAGGTTGCTGTGACACCATGATAATGAAAAGAATATGGTTTATTTTCTATTCCTCCCTCGTTTATCTTATGACCATCGGCTGTCTTCACCTGACTCCAAGGGATACATTCATTGTTGATAATAATTCCAGAGCCATTTGCAGAGACCTGAAATTCTCTGGATACTTCCGGCGGTTTGCTCCCTTCCTCGCAGACCAGAGAAAGGATGGAGCCATCTTCTGCTTTAAGGGAATAAGTGCCTGCGTGAAAGGTACCAGTAGTGCTATCATACATAGCAGGGTCGATGCTGGACCACTCATATCGTTTTCCACGATATGCGATACCGCCAAAGGTAGCCGTTTTTGTCGTGTCATCATAAGTCTCGTTATAGATATAGAGATCATCGGGATACCCGGAAAGACCAAGCTTATAGGGCTCCAAAGGTGCCTCAAGCTCTTGATCCTCACATTTAAATATAAATTCTTCATTGTACTTGGTGGTTTCAAAGATGCGCTCCATCTCTTCTTTGAGATGCTGTACCTCCTGATCCAGATACATTCTCTCCGTATCAGAATTTGTGCCATTGGCAGACTGTATGGACAATTCATTGATTCTTTGAAGCATGCCATGTACTTCGTGAAGGGCACCGTCTGCAACCTTGCAGTAATTTACGCCCTCCTGCATGTTTTTCACTCCTTGCGTCAGACCTCGTATCTGAAAACGCATTTTCTCTGAGATGGAAAGTCCCGCCGCATCATCTGCTGCACGATTGATTCTATAACCGGAAGAGAGCTGCTCCATCCGTTTGGCTCTACTGTTTGTTACAGCCTTATACTGTCTTTGGCCGTTCATTGCAATTAAATTGTGATTGACGACCATATTTATCCCCCTTTCCATAATGTAAAATGGTAAAACAAAAATAAATAT
>CAMWWW010000123.1 GCA_947178015.1 uncultured Clostridia bacterium | reverse complement strand
TAGAAGTGTTTGAAAGAGTTGATTTTGATACATTATTTTAATCTGTATATTGGGGGAAATACAATGCAGGAAGAAAGAGATATTTATGAATGGAAATCAGAAAAAATGTTAGAGTATCATAAGCGTCAGATTAAAAAACCTTACCGGAGTACAGTTGCTTTTGAGAAGTTTTTAATTCAACATACAGAACTTCGTGATCAAAGTATATTGGATGTGGCATGTGGTATGGGGGGGGACACGCTATTTAGCAGAGCGGTATCCTACCAGCAGGTTTTTAGGGGTGGATTTAAACGAGGATTTTAAAGATTTCTTTGAACAGTATGGAGATAATATCCGTTTTGAAACAGGGGATATTTATCGATTGGATAAAAAATATATCAATCAATTTAATGGAATTCTTTGTCTTCAGACTTTATCATGGCTTCCTGATTATAAAGAGCCAGTTACACAGATTTGTGGGCTTGGAGCAGATTGGATTGCAATGTCAATGCTGATGTATGAGGGGAAAATAAATTATAATATTCAGCTAGAAAATTATGAGAGCTTAACTTCGGCAGGAGATTATACACATAGTTATTACAATATTTATTCTATTCCATTAATGAAAGAAGTTTTTGCGAAGAATGGGTATTCTAAATTTTTCTATCAGAAATTTGAGATGGATATAGATTTACCAAAGCCGAATCATATGGATATGGGAACCTATACCATAAAGACGATAGATAAGGAACGATTACAAATATCGGGTGCATTGCTTATGCCATGGTATTTTATTTATGCAGAAAAATAAGTAAAGAGAAAAATAAGAATAAGAAAGCAGACAGGAGAAAGAAGCATGGACAAGATAGACAGGATTAGCATCAAGGAAAAGCGATATATTGAGGAAGTTCTTTCTGGGCAGTTTTCTTCTTCCGCCACCTACCAGATGGTGACAAGGCTGGAACAGTCATTTGCAAAGGTGTTTCACTCGAAACATGCTGTTGCTATGGTCAATGGCACCGCTACCCTGCATATGGCTTTGGAAGCGGCTGGTGTGCAGCCCGGTGATGAGGTGATCTGTCCTCCTCTTACCATGAGCAGCACTTCTATTGCTGTTTTGCAGGCTAATGCAGTCCCTGTGTTTGCAGATGTGGATAGAGAGACGTTTCTGATTACTGCAGATGCAATTAAAAAGGTTCTGACAGAAAAGACCAAAGCGATTATCACCGTCTCTTTGTATGGTCTGTCTCCACAGATGCAGGAGATTATGGAGCTTGCCAATCAGCATGGCCTGATGGTAATTGAGGACAATGCCCAATGTTATGGGGCATATCAGGATGGAGCTATAGTGGGAACTTTTGGACACATGGCTTCTTACAGTTTTCAAAGCTCGAAGCACCTTACCTCAGGGGAAGGAGGCATGGTGATCACAGAGGATGATGAGCTGGCAAATAAGCTAAGGCGTTATTCGGGTCTGGGGTATGCGGGAATCAGCGGGACAAAAGGGCGGATTACAAAGGATGACATTCAAAGTCCAGAGTATGAAAGACATGTGATTTTGGGGTGGAATTACCGCATGTCCGACCTGTGTGCTGCGGTTGCACTTGGACAGTTGGAGCGGATGGAGGAGCTGGTACAGATACGGCGCAGAGCGGCAGAGTACTGGCAGGAAGCGATAGACGGCTGCACATGGCTTCATCCTCAGCTTGTGAAGGAGGGAAACCGCCATTCTTACTGGACCTATGCCGTGGCATTGGAGATAGAAAAGGTAGGATGGCATGAATTTCGGGAAAAATGGAAATCTCTGGGCGGAGATGGCATTTATGCTGCTTGGAAGCTCTCTTATCAGGAACCAATGTTCCGAGAAAAAGCATTTTTAAATCGAGAAAAATTAGGAATCTATGATACATATAACTATCATCAAACAGTATGCCCCAATGCAGAGTTTTTACAGCCTAGACTTTTGCAGTTTAAAACCAACTATTATCGGGAGGAAGAGATAAAAAGACAGGCAGAGGTATTAAAACAGACCATTGCATATTTTAATAAAACGATAAGATAGGAGCAAAAAAAGATGAAATATCTAGCAATGATTCAGGCAAGATGCGGTTCTTCCAGACTGCCTTCGAAGGTTTTAAAGGATCTCTGTGGAAAAACAGTGTTGGAGCATGTGATTGAGAGAGTGAAAAGAAGCCGATATGTGGAGGAAGTGATGGTGGTCACCACGCTGAATCAAGAAGATGTACCTGTGGTGCATCTGGTTTCTGGTATGGGGGTTCGGGTGTTTGCTGGCAGCTCACAGGATGTCCTCGATCGCTATTATCAGGCAGCAAAGCTGATAAAACCAGAGTATGTGATCCGCATTACCGCGGATTGTCCAGTATTCGATCCGACTCTCTTGGATGATGCCATCCAGAAGCTAAAGCCAGAGACAGAGTATATGGCGGCTCTGTCTGAGACCTTGGCGGATGGGCTGGATCTGGAGATTATGCAGTTTTCTGTTCTAAAGCGGGCATGGAAGGAAGCACAGCTTGCCTCAGAGCGGGAGCATGTCACCATGTACATAAAAAATCACAGGGATTTCTTTCAGATTCAGGACTATATCAGTCCATTGGGGGATCTGCACAAGGAGCGCTGGACCATTGATGAGCCAGAAGATTACCAGTTTATTAAGACAATCTATGAGCATTTTAAAGAAGAAGGAAAAGAGTGGTTTACTTCTTCAGATATTTTGGGGTATTTAAAGGAGCATCCTGAGATTAGAAAGATCAATGAAGGATTTATACGAAATGAAGGGCTTCTGATTTCTTTGAAAAACGATAAGGTTGTAAAAAGACCAACGGAGGAATAGCGATGTATCAAGAGATGATAGAGGGAAAGACCATACTGGTGACAGGAGGGACAGGGTCTTTTGGAAAATGTTTTACAAACTATCTATTAGAACACTATAACCCAAAGAAGATTATTATCTATTCAAGAGATGAATTTAAGCAGTTTCAGATGGCGGACCATCTAAAGAAATATGAGGACAAGCTGCGGTTTTTTATTGGGGATGTCAGGGACTTGGAGCGTTTAAGAAGAGCCTTCCGAGGGGTTGACTATGTGATCCATGCTGCGGCATTAAAGCAGGTGCCAAGCTGTGAGTACAATCCCAATGAAGCGATCAAGACCAATATCCATGGAGCGATGAATGTGATTGAGGCTGCTTTAGACAGTGGAGTAAAAAGAGTGGTAGCGCTCTCTACCGATAAGGCGGTAAATCCAGTGAATCTCTATGGAGGGACCAAGCTGGTATCCGACAAGCTGTTTGTGGCGGCGAATTCCTATGTGGGGGATTCGGATCTGTGCTTTTCTGTGGTTCGGTATGGAAATGTGGCGGGAAGCCGAGGCTCTGTCATCCCCTTTTTCTCCCACAAGATACAAGAAGGAGAGCAGGAGCTTCCCATTACAGACAACCGTATGACAAGGTTCTGGATCAGCCTTCCAGAAGGCGTGGAGCTGGTGTTGAAGGCATTAAAGGAAGCACAGGGCGGGGAGACCTTTATCAGCAAGCTGCCTTCCTTTAAGGTGACCGATCTGGCGGAGGCGATGCTGCCGGGATGTAAGAAAAAGGAGATTGGCATACGAGAAGGAGAGAAGCTCCATGAGGTGATGATCACAGCAGAGGATGCCCCTACTACCTATGAGTTTGACAAGTACTTTATTATCTATCCACAAATGGTATTTAATGAACGAATGAAGGCAGAGCCAAAGGGAAAGAAGGTGCCGGAAGGGTTTGTGTACAGCTCTGGGAACAATCAGGATTGGCTTACTGTGGAGCAGATACAAAAGAAGTTAAAGCAGGATGTGATGGCAGAATAGGGGCAGAGAGTATGAAGATCTATATAACAGGAATAGCAGGACTGCTTGGCTACAGCATCTATCGGTGCCTAAAGGACAGAGAAGAAGTGGATGGATTTGACATTGTGGAGGCAGAGGTTCCGGGGATGTCCTACCACCATATTTCCTTGTTTGATACAGAGGCAGTAGAGCAGGAACTGATAAGAGGGAAAGCAGAGGTGCTGATTCACACAGCCGCCCTTGTCAATGTGGATGAATGTGAGGAGCACCCCAAAGAGGCAGAAAAGCTGAATGTCTGGGTGACAGCACAGCTTGCCGATATGTGCCAGAGGCACCAGATCAAGATGGTATATATCTCTACCGATGCGGTTTTTGATGGGGAAGAAGAGCGGCTTTACACAGAGGAAGATAAGACAAATCCCGTCAATGTGTATGGAAGGACAAAGCGGGAGGGAGAGATTTGTGTATTAAGGTATCCAGAAAATCTGGTATTTCGAACCAATCTCTATGGAATCAACCTGCAAAAGAAACAAAGCTTTGGAGAATGGATCTACCAGTCGCTGAAGGAGAACAAAACCTTACATATGTTTACCGATATTGATTTTTCTCCCATACTGGCGGAGGAGCTGGCGGAGCTTATCCATAAAGCATGCCAGAACAATCTGGGCGGGCTGTACCATGCATGTGGGACAGGCTGTATTACAAAGTATGCTTTTGCAATAAAGCTGAAAGAAATATTTGGACTCAAGACAGGGACTATAGAGGCTTCTGTCAGCGATAATGGTGTATTAAAAGCGCGTCGCTCCAAGCATATGGGGATGTCCAATGAGAAGCTGCGCGGAGAATTACAGATAGAAATCAGTACGCCAGAAGAAGGGATTAAGAGATTTTATCAACAGATAAAGGAGGGGGAAAGCATTGGAGATTAAGATAGGAAAGAGAACCATATCCAGCCAGTCAGAGCCATACTTTATAGCGGACATTGCAGCAAACCATGATGGGGAGATAGAGAGGGCGTATCGGTTGATTGAGCTTGCAAAGGAAGCAGGGGCGGATGCCGCCAAGTTTCAGAACTTTAAGGCAGAGACCATTGTGAGCAGAAAAGGGTTTGAAGGACTTGGCGCACAGATATCCCATCAGTCTGCATGGAAGAAATCGGTGTATGAAACCTATCAGGATGCCAGCCTTCCAGATCTGTGGACAGAGAAGCTAAAGAAAAAGTGTGATGAGGTTGGGATAGAGTATATGACAAGTCCCTATGATATGCCCTCTGTGGACTGGGCAGATCGATATGTCTCCGCTTATAAGATTGGCTCAGGGGATATTACATGGACAGAGATAGTGGAATATATCGCGAAAAAAGGAAAGCCAGTGTTATTGGCGACAGGCGCCTCAGACTGGGAGGATGTAGAACGGGCAGTGAACGCAGTGAAAAAGCATAATGCTGCCCTTGTTTTAATGCAGTGCAACACAAACTATACCGCCGCAGAAGCGAATTTCTCCTATATCAATCTAAGAGTATTAAGCCAGTATCAAAAGGCATTTCCAGACTGTATCTTAGGATTGTCCGATCACACCTATGGACATACGACTGCGCTGGGAGCCTATGCAATGGGGGCAAGAGTATTTGAGAAGCATTTCACGGACGACAATGGAAGAGAAGGTCCAGACCATAAGTTTTCAATGACTCCAAAAACATGGAAAGAGATGGTAAAAGCCTGCCATGAGCTAAAAGAAGCAATGGGAGACGGAGAGAAGCGGGTAGAGGAAAATGAAACCGATACGGTAATGATCCAGAGAAGATCTTTTTATCTTCTAAGAGATATAAAGAAAGGGGAAAAAATCAAAGAAACCGATATTTTCCCACTCCGCCCAGTGCAGAAAGGAGCAGTGCTTCCTTATGAAAAGGAGCAGATACTAGGAAGAAGGCTTGCAAGAGACAAGAAAAAAGAAGAATGTCTGTTATGGGAGGATCTGGAGGATGCTTAAGGGAGAAAAGGTATATTTATGTGCACTGGAGAGGGAGGATCTACCTTCTTTGATGAAGTGGAGAAACCATCCAGAATTTCGAAAGCATTTTAGAGAGTATAAGGAGCTCAATGCAGATATGCAGAAGAGCTGGTATGAGACAAAGGTGCTTCATGATCCTTCCACGATGATGTTTGCGGTAAAAGAGAGTGAGACAGAGGAACTGATAGGGTGCTGTGGACTATGTTATATAAACTGGGTGCACAGGAACGCAGATCTCTCGTTATATATAGGAAAAGATTTTGTATATATCGATAAAGAAGGATATGCCAAGGAGAGCTGCCAGCTTTTGTTCGACTATGGATTTCTGGAATTAGGTCTAAGAAAGATATGGTCAGAGCTGTATGAATTTGACGATAGAAAGATAACGCTTTATCAGGAGCTGGGGATGCAGATCGATGGGACACTGAGAAGCCAGTATTATTATAATGGAAAATGGTGGGATTCGAAGCTGTTATCGATACTGGATGAGGAGTGGAAGAGGAGAAGGGAAAGGGAAGCAGAGTGAGCGAGTTATGTTTGGGGACCGTGCAGTTTGGAATGAAGTATGGGATACACAATACAACAGGACAGCCAAGCGAAGAGGCCTGTTATGAGATGTTGGATCTGGCAATTTCCCGTGGAATTCATGTGATAGACACCGCGAGGGCATATGGAACCGCGGAGGAGAGAGTGGGAAGGTATCTGTCATATAGAGGATTGCAGGGAAAGATAGATGTGATTACCAAGCTGTGTCCCAATGTGATAGAAGAGGGAGAAGAGGATGTGTACTCGGTAGTCCGAAGAGAGCTGGAGGGGAGCTTAAGAAGACTGGGAATAGAAAGATTAAAGGGGTATCTGTTCCATACACCAGAGTATGTCTATCAAGAAAAGATAGTGGAAGCTCTATTTCGGTTAAAGGAGGAAGGGCTGACAGAAAATGTGGGAGTGTCCATCTATGGAATGGAAGAAGGCTATGAGGCGATAAGGAGAGGGATGGACTATGTGCAGCTTCCATATAGTGTACTGGATCAGAGAGGAAGGCAGACAGGATTTCTAAAAGAAGCAAAGAAAGCAGGGATGACGATATTTGCGCGAAGTGC
>CAMWWW010000122.1 GCA_947178015.1 uncultured Clostridia bacterium | reverse complement strand
GAGGTAGTTCGCGAGCTTAGTGTCCGCTACGTTTTTCACTAAGCGAGAGCGGGGTGACGAAGGACCATAGGCATCTTTCTGCGCTGCTTTTTCGATTGTGCTAGGCATATTGATTTTTCTTTTCTCCAAATTTAAAACTAATCATATAATTAAAAACTTAAGGATTATCATGATACTTAATACTATAAAATACATAAATGTATGAATAAAGACGAAAAATCAATATAAGGAAACAATAATGATAATGTATGGATATGCAAAATAACAGCGTGTCTAGAAATATCAATAAAGTAGCATAGCCAGCGCTGCTATTTTCCTCAAGGAACCTATTGAAAAACGTCGGCACTTAGCGAGGTTTCTCACGAGCTTAGTGTCCGCTACGTTTTTCACTAAGCGAGAGCGGGGTGACGGAGGAAATAGCAGCGCTGACTATGCGGACCTTTCTCAAAAATGATTCCTACCTATGCTCTCTGTTACGGATAAACTATCCTTTATACTTCAAATATCAAATCTCCATACGACGGCATCGGCCAAGCTTCTTTATCTACCAGCATCTCTAATTCATCCACTGGAGCTCTAAGCTTTTCCATTGCAGGCATTACGATATCTTTAAATGCATATGCCATATCCTTACTGTTTGTTTTTTTCTTCGCCTCTGCCTCTGCTTCTTTCAATTTAGTCAGTGCTTCCTTGGTCTTTGCCAACAGCTCGGATACCTCCATCAAAAGCTCCGTCTGTACCTTGACATTTGCCTCTGCGCAGGCGCTTCTCACTGCGCTTACGGAATTGGCCAGTGTAATTGTATACTTAACAACTGCTGGAATAATCTGCTTTGTCGCCATATCTATCATGGTCAGTGCCTCAATATTAATACACTTTGCATAGGTCTCATATAAGACCTCCTCGCGTGATTCCAGCTCCGCTCTGGTGAAAATACCAAATTTCTCAAATAGTTTCACCGCCTTCTCTGTCGTCAAGGTCGCTGTCGCGTCAACCATGGATTTAATATTGGGAAGTCCTCTTCTCTCGGCCTCTTTTACCCATTCCTCAGAATATCCATCGCCGTTAAACACAATTCTTTGATGCTCCGTCATATATTTTTTTATTAAGTCATGGACCGCCATATCAAAGTTCTCCGCCTTTTCCAACTCGTCGGCAGCCTCGCAGAAAGCCTCTGCAACAATGGCGTTCAGTGTAGTATTTGGGCTTGCAATCGAATCCGCAGAGCCTACCATACGAAATTCAAATTTATTTCCGGTAAATGCAAATGGCGAGGTTCTATTTCTATCTGTGGCATCTTTTTCCAGATCGGGCAGCGTGGACACACCGGTCTGAAGTTTTCCTCCATGCAGGCTGTGAGTGGCCTCTCCGGTCTCGACAAGCTGCTTTACTACATCCTCAAGCTGCTCTCCAAGGAACATGGAAATAATCGCTGGCGGAGCCTCATTTGCTCCAAGTCTGTGATCATTTCCCACATTGGATGCCGACTGACGGAGCAGATCTGCATGGGTATCCACCGCCTTCATAATGCAGGCAAGCACAAGCAGAAACTGAATATTTTCATTTGGCGTATCGCCCGGATCAAGCATATTGATGCCGTCATCTGTGGTTAGAGACCAGTTGTCATGCTTGCCGGAGCCATTGACACCCGCAAATGGTTTTTCATGCAGCAGGCAAGCCATACCATGATGCTCTGCCACTCGCCTCATTGTCTCCATCACAAGCTGGTTGTGATCCACAGCAATGTTGGCGGTCTCATAGATAGGCGCAAGCTCATGCTGTGCCGGAGCGACCTCATTGTGCTGTGTCTTTGCCGTTACGCCCAGCTTCCACAGCTCTACATTTAAATCCCTCATATACTCACCAATGCGCTCACGGATCACGCCAAAATAATGATCGTCCAATTCCTGTCCTTTTGGAGCTGCTGCGCCAAAGAGTGTTCTTCCGGCATAGATCAGATCTTTTCTCTGCAAGTATTTCTTTCTGTCAACTAAGAAATATTCCTGCTCTGGTCCAACAGAAGGTGTCACCTTGGTTGCGGTCGTGTTGCCAAATAAGCGGACGATACGAAGTGCTTGTTCGCTGATCGCCTCCATAGAACGTAGAAGAGGTGTTTTTTTGTCCAGCGCCTCCCCCTTATAGGAACAGAACGCTGTCGGAATACACAGGATCGGTCCTGTACCGCTCTCCTTGACAAATGCTGGAGAGGTGCAGTCCCATGCCGTATATCCCCTCGCCTCAAAGGTTGCTCTAAGTCCTCCTGATGGGAAGGAGGATGCATCTGGCTCTCCCTTAATCAGCTCCTTGCCGGAGAATTCCATCAGCATCTTTCCCTCCTCGTCAGGATGGGTGACAAAAGAATCATGCTTCTCTGCCGTAATGCCAGTCAAAGGTTGGAACCAATGTGTATAATGGGTTACACCCTTCTCTACCGCCCAGTCCTTCATCGCCTTCGCCACTACATCCGCCGCGGCAAGGGAAAGCTCCCCACCGCACTCCATTACTCTCTTTACTTCATTAAATACCTTCCTTGGCAGACGTTCCTTCATCTTGCCAAGTGTAAACACATTTTCTGCAAAAATCGCTTCCACATTCATCTTGTTCATACTCATATTCCTCTCCCTTTTCTTCCCTTTACCAAAAAAAGGCGCTCTGATAGTACACCATCAGAACACCCTTGTTCGATCACTCTTTCAAAAACTCAAAATGAAGATATCATCACTCTAGAAATAAGATACCTCAAAATCGTCCAAAATGCAAGCATTATTTTAAAAATATTCTTTCTATAAATACAATGCTCTTATTCACACGGCAAATCGTTATGCTTTATTCACTGATCCAAACAGCTCCATCTTTTCTTTTACAGTAGCTTTGATTGCTTCTGCGCCGGGTGCCAGAAGTTTTCTGGGGTCAAATCCCTTGCCCTGAAGATCCTTTCCTGCTTCGATGTACTCGCGGGTAGCTGCCGCAAAGGAAAGCTGGCACTCTGTATTGACATTGATCTTTGCCACGCCAAGTGAGATCGCCTTCTTGATCATATCCTCTGGAATCCCTGTGCCGCCGTGCAGAACCAAAGGCATGTCTCCTGTCAACTCCTGAACGGCTGCCAGAGTCTCAAAGCTTAAGCCCTTCCAATTTTCTGGATACTTTCCATGGATATTTCCTATACCTGCTGCCAACATGGTGACACCGAGGTCTGCTATCTCCTTGCACTCCTTGGGATCTGCGCACTCGCCAGCGCCTACCACACCGTCCTCTTCTCCGCCGATAGATCCAACCTCTGCCTCAAGAGACATTCCCTTTTTCTCACAGATATCTACCAGCTCACGGGTCTTTGCCACATTCTCCTCAATCGGGTAATGAGAACCATCAAACATAATCGAAGAGAAGCCTGCCTCCACACACTTTAAACATCCTTCATAAGTACCATGATCCAGATGGAGTGCCACGGGAACCGTGATCTTCATCTCCTCCATCATGCCGTTCACCATACCTACTACCGTCTTAAAGCCTGTCATATACTTGCCTGCACCCTCAGACACTCCCAGAATCACTGGGGAATTCATCTCCTGTGCCGTGGCGAGCACCGCCTTTGTCCACTCCAGATTATTGATGTTAAACTGACCAACCGCATACTTCCCTGCCTTTGCTTTCTCGAGCATTTCTTTTGCTGAAACCAACATATTCTCTCTACCTCCATTCATCATTCCGCTGCATTGTAGCGCAAGCTTATGTGCTCATTATACCATTTTCCAACTCAAATTGGAATAGACATGCTGTATTTTTATTCCTCATAGGTCAAAAATTCATTTCCTGCACTCCGAAATAATTCTGTGCCATCCTCCAGCCCTATCTTGTATCTTCTTCCCGAAGTATCCAGAAGCAGCGCGTTATAGGCGTCAAAACCAATTACCAGAGCATATTCCTCCTCAGACAGCCTTGCGAGCACAGGTCTTCCGCTGTCCACAAAATAAAGCACCTGTCTTAAACTGCACCCCGTCAGATCGACGGCCTGCTGCCTCAGCCCTTCATTGATAATCTCCATCGCAAGCTTCCCCTGCCCAAGCTTCCT
The DNA here is from genome assembly GCA_947178015.1 of uncultured Clostridia bacterium. Lineage (GTDB taxonomy): Bacteria > Bacillota > Clostridia > Lachnospirales > Lachnospiraceae > RGIG8607. The sequence continues at coordinate 2,883 of CAMWWW010000122.1, read as the reverse complement.
TTCACTGTCCGTGGAACCTCCCGCATACCTTAACATGGCATCCAATGCCTTTGCAAGTGAGCTGTCCTCTGAATCGGGCAGACTTACTGTTAAGGTAACACTGGTGTTTTTATTTCCTCTTCTCCAAATATAGCTGCCATCTGCCCCCACGACCGTGCCAGCCTGCTCGTCTGCCACACGTATCGCCTCCGAGACATCATTCGAAGCCTCCCAGAGCTTTCCCTTAGCATATACATAATAATCATACTCCATCTGCCCACTTGCGATTAAGAGCCTTTTATCTCCAGAATACAGAATCTCCCTCGCATAGATTACCTTAAGGCTCTTCCCCTCCGTATTGGCAGATAAATTAATCCCTGTCTCTTTTTTCTTAAGTTCTGTCGCCACCATGGTGACAGAGATCTCCGTCCCACCGGAAACGGTATTGTTTGTGATAACGTCCTCGTCTGCTTCTTTGTAAGTGCCCGCCTCCGTCTTCTGAAAACGGGTCAGTGTAATCATATTTGACTCTATTTTCGCTTCTGTAAAGTAATACCCTTCTTTGTTATAGCTTCCCACCTGACGATTGTTGCTGTCCACAATGGAAAGCTTTGACATATAGGCACGCAGCTCTCCTGTTATCGTTTTTTTAATATCCTCCTCCGACACACTCCCATAGACAAGATCATTTTCGATAAACCCTATTACTTGTATCATCTCTCCTTGTGAGCGTATCGTATCTTCTGTATTGGTGTCAAGAGACAGCTTTTTTATCTCAAAGGACTCGCGAATATCCTTTTGAGGCTGCCACGCGATAATATTTCCTTCTTTATTAATTACATAGCTTCCTCTCTCAAGCCCTTCTATCAGCCTTATATATTCCAGACTTCCTATGTCCACAGAATAGAGATTTCCCTCCATCAGAAAGCACAGATGATTTCCCGGCGTAATATAAAACAGCTCTCCCATACTCTGCTTTAAGCAGGCAAAGGATTTCTCACTGGGAAGGAAAAATACTTCCTCGACCCTCTGATTTTCCTCTTGATAAGAATAAAGCGTAACACCCACATTCCCTTCATGATACCCGCGGTTCATATAGCCATATACGACGAAATACAAATTTCCCTTTTCATCTACCTCCACTGGCTTGATTTCATGCTGATTATAATCCGCCCTCACCCCGTCATCACCCGAATCGCGGAAAGAAAATACACAATACAGCGTATTGTTTCGATTATCGTATTTCCACAGCTCTCTCTCCTTAACAAATACCGTCCATCTCCCATCCTTGCTGGTGATCACAGGTACATTTGTATTCGAGGAGATACCAAGGTTAATGCGGCCTGCTGTAACATTTTCACTGACCGCCCGAAACTTCTGATCCATATTTCTCTCGAAGGTGAGCAGATACGTGCGATCCGGCGTATAATTTGTCCGATAAAATTCTGTGACATTACAGATCTCCGTCGTGCCGTACATATTTTTAATCTGAACCTGATATTCCAGACGAAAGCTGGTTATATTTCCATTGACATCGGTGATGGTAGGAACTGGCTCCGCCACTCTTACTGGGGCAAGCTGCCCCCATGTTATCTGGTCAAAACTGGAATAAATCGTCACATTTCCAAAGTTTGTATTATCTCCCCTTGGCCCAGATTCCAGATACATAATTAAGCTTTCCGCCTCCTCCTTATGAAAGGTTTTTCTGCTGAAATCCAGCACATACGCAAGCTTTTCCTCCATCTGTTCCACACCTGTTAAAATTCTGGTATAGTACAGAATGTCATCGCCCTCCTCCAAAGCAAGCCGGAGCGTGAGAAGATATTCCTCTCCTGTCTCAATCAGATTTTCAAGCTTTAATACCGCCTCCACTGCCCCTTGGTCGCCTGTCCATTCCTCCAGCAGCGTCCTCTCTATCAGCCTTTCCTTATCAAGGCTTCTAACCTCATAGGAAATTCCTGTCAGCCTTCTTCCATAAGTGTCTACCGAAATGCTCAGCTCACGATCTGGTCTGACCGGTGTGACGGAATCGCGCATACTCGCCGCATCCATCTCCATTCTGTAGCCATGCAGCCTGTTAATCCTTTCGCCTTCGTACATCATATAAACCACCGGAAGAGTTGCGTCATCCATAAGGACCGTCTCTCTGGCGGGTTTTCTGTTCTGGTAGAAATACACGCACCCAAACACTACTGCAAATGCAAAAAGCAGCAGCCCAATTCTGATCATTAGCTTCTTCATCCACAATTTCCTTTAATCTAAATCTATTGTTCCAACAGCTTCCCAATGGCAGGACTGGCCTGAAAAAATTCCTCTATTTTCCTTATCTGTTCTATATTATCCACAGCTTTTCCAGTAAAAATACCGCGGATCAAAATATTCTTCGGTGTATGCTCCATATCAATAAATTCCAAAAGCTGTGTCCGGTAGCCCCTGCTTTCCAGATATTCCGCGCGCAAAGCATCCGTGAGCAGCGCTGCCATACGCTCCTTGATAATTCCATATTTCAGCACAGGGCGAAGCAGATCATTTCTTATCTGCCCATTTAGCTCATGCTGGCAGCAGGGCACAGACAAAATCACTTTCGCTCCCCAACTTACCGCTTTCGCAAGCGCATAATCGGTAGCCGTATCACAGGCATGAAGCGTGATCACCATATCTGCCCTGTCAATTCCCTTATAGGAGGCGATATCTCCCTGCAAAAACTGAAGCTTTTCATATCCATATTTCACACTGAGTCGATTGCATGTTTCAATGACATCTTCTTTTCGATCCAGCCCAATCACCCGAAGCTTATATTGCTTTAACACATGAAGATAATAATACACGGCAAAAGTGAGATAGGACTTGCCGCAGCCAAAATCCAAAATACTTTTGTTCAAAATATAGTTTTTTGAGAATTCG
>CAMWWW010000121.1 GCA_947178015.1 uncultured Clostridia bacterium | reverse complement strand
TCTCGAATCGCAGGAGCATTTGTCATTATCATCACCATTCGGTCTATTCCGAAACCAATGCCGCCTGTCGGCGGCATGCCGATCATCAGCGCATTTAAGAAGTCCTCATCGGTATGATTTGCTTCTTCGTCTCCCGCTGCCAGAAGCTTTTCCTGTGCCTCAAAGCGCTCTCTCTGGTCAATGGGATCGTTTAATTCTGAATATGCATTTGCCATCTCCCAACCATTTATAAAAAGCTCAAATCTTTCTACATATTCTGGATTCTCCGGCTTTTTCTTTGTGAGCGGCGAAATCTCAATCGGATGATCGATCACAAAGACAGGTTGAATTAAATGCTCCTCCACAAATTCTTCAAAAAACAGACTTAAAATATCTCCTTTTTGATGTCTTTCCTCATATTCTACATGGTGCTCCTTTGCGGCAGCTCTTGCCTCCTCCAATGTATGAATCTCAGCAAAATCCACGCCCGAATACTTCTTCACAGCATCCACCATAGTAATTCGCTCAAATGGCTTTGACAAATCCAATGTATGCTCTCCATAAGTCAAAATCTCAGAGCCAGTAACCTCCTTTGCCACATGGCGATAGAGCTTTTCTGTCAAATCCATCATTCCATGATAATCCGTGTATGCCTGATACAGCTCCATCAGTGTAAATTCTGGGTTATGTCTGGTATCCAAGCCCTCATTGCGAAATACGCGCCCTATTTCATACACGCGCTCCATTCCGCCCACAATCAGTCTTTTTAAGTACAGCTCCAGCGAGATACGCAGCTTTAAATCTTCATCCAAAGCATTAAAATGTGTCTCAAATGGTCTTGCAGCCGCGCCGCCGGCGTTGCTCACAAGCATTGGTGTCTCCACCTCCATAAAGCCTTGTCCATCCAGATACCTGCGGATGCTGGCGAGGATCTTAGATCTTTTAATAAAGGTATCCTTAACATCCTCATTCATAATCAGATCCACATAGCGCTGACGATAACGGATATCTGTGTTCGTCAGGCCATGAAACTTCTCAGGCAAAATCTGAAGACTCTTTGTCAATAAAACAATCTCCGCGGCATGAATGGAGATTTCTCCCGTTTTTGTGCGGAATACCTCTCCCTTAATTCCAACAATATCGCCCACATCATACTTTTTAAAGTCTGCATAAGGCTCCTCACCAACACTGTCCCTTGCCACATAGGACTGAATTTTTCCCTGCAAATCCTGAATATGACAGAAGGAAGCTTTGCCCATCACACGTTTTGCCATCATACGCCCTGCGATGGAAACGGTTTGCCCCTCTAATTGATCAAACTGATCGAAAATCTCTTTGCTGTGATGTGTGACATCATACTTTGTAATAAGGAACGGATCTTTCCCTCTCTCTTTTAAATCCGAAAGCTTCTCCCTGCGGACCTTTAACAACTGATTAATATCCTGCTCCTGATTCTGCTGATTCGCCATTTTCTTCACTCCTTTGTGCGGCATGCCGCTAACTTACTCGCTGGATCTCAAGCACACGATACTGTGCTGTCACTCCATTCTCCATCTCTACATCTACCAGATCTCCTGCCCGTCTTCCAATCAGCGCCTGTCCCACCGGAGACTCATTGGAAATTTTTCCCTGAAGACTGTTTGCCTCTGTGGAACCTACAAGCTGAAATTCCAGCTCCTCCTCATACTCACAATCGTACAGCTTTACGCGGCATCCAATATTTATTTTATCCAGATCCACTTCATCCTCAACAACAACCTCTGCATTTTTAAGGATTTTCTCAAGCTCCTCAATTCTCAGCTCTATGTCTCTTTGCTCATCTTTGGCAGCATCGTACTCTGCATTTTCTGAAAGATCGCCCTGCTCTCTTGCTTCCTTGATCTTCTGGGCAACCTCCTTTCTCTTCACAACCTTTAAATCCTGTAACTCCTCCTCCAACTGTTTTAACCCCGCATAAGTTAAAATATTTTTCTTCTCTGCCATAACTGCTACACCTTTCCTTTACTTCTTAATTATTCTTACATATCCTGTCCCACTATAATATGAAAAATGGGATATAAACATTCCCATAATTTTCTGGCAGTAAAGCGAATTCTCACACCCCACTCCGCCATCTACTTACTCATGCCAGACGCTCTATGGCTTGACCACATCGGCATTTCCCCATACCAGCAAAGCACTTTCTGCTCTTCAAGCAGGAAGTCCTTTTCTCTACATTCAAGATATTATAAACGAAATGAAAATCAATGTCAAGAAAACCTTTCTATCAGATTGGAGAGCGCTCGAAAGTCCTCCACATGGTTCACTTCATTTCTTAAAACAGCAGAATTAGGAAGCCCCGCCGTATACCAAGCCACATGCTTGCGCATTTCCCGGATGCCGGTATATTCTCCCTTATAGCTTAGATTAAGTCTTGCATGTCTTAGGATCATTTCCTTCCTCTCCTGTAAGGATGGTTCAGGGCAATGATATCCTGTGCTAAGATACTCGCGAGCCTGACGAAACAGCCATGGATTGCCGCGCGCGCCCCGCCCTATCATCACACCATCGCAGCCAGTTTCCCGAAGCATTTGCAGAGCACTTTCTGGTGATGCCACATCCCCATTTCCTATCACGGGGATTGACACCGCCTCCTTTACCTGACGAATGACATCCCAATCTGCCCTGCCGGAGTAATACTGCTGCCTCGTGCGCCCATGTACAGCCACAGCCGCCGCGCCAGCATATTCTAACCCTTTCGCAAACTCTGCCGCATTGGCACAATCCTCAGCAAAGCCTTTGCGAATTTTCACGGTGACAGGCTTTTTCACCGCCTTTACTACGGCGGACACAATCTCCTGCGCAAGCTTGGGATTTTTCATTAAGGCAGACCCCTCCCCATTATTTACAATTTTAGGGACTGGGCAGCCCATGTTTATATCAAAAATATCAAAGGGCTCCTTTTCTAACAGCACTGCTGCCTCCGCCATAACCTCCGGCTCTGAACCAAAAAGCTGCAGGGCGATCGGATGCTCAGATGGTTCCATCTTTAACAGGGCAAATGTATTTTGATTCTGATAAAGAATCGCCTTTGCACTCACCATCTCTGTATAGAGCAGCCCGCAGCCCTGCTCCCTGCAAAGCAAGCGAAATGGCAGGTCTGTTACTCCTGCCATGGGCGCCAATATCAGATTATTATCCACTTCTACATTTCCTATTCGCAATTTTTTAATCTGTGGTTCCTTGCCATTCATTTCTTTATATCCTTTTATGCCGATTGTAGATCAATCTTAACCCATTTAAAGTTAAATTTGGATCATAGATATCTATCAAATCTGTCTCATCCGCAATAATTTTACCCAATCCACCTGTCGCTACAGCCTTCATATTTGCAAGCCCTGTCTCTTCTTTTATCTTCTGGATAATATATTCCGTCTGACCAATGCATCCATATACAAGCCCCGCCTGCATACTGCTGATGGTCTCCTTCGCCAGTATACTGTCCGGCTTTTTTATCTCAATCTCCGGAAGCTTAGCCGTCTCCTGCCATAAAGCCTTGGCGCTGGTTCGTATGCCCGGCGCTGTAATTCCTGCTGTAAAAGAACCATCCTCCAATATGACGTCATAGGTGGTCGCCGTTCCAAAATCAATCACAATCACAGGTCCACCATATTGCTCATATGCACCCACGGCATCCACAATCCGATCCGCACCAATCTCATATGGATTTCCGGTTGTGATTTTAATCCCCGTCTTTGTGCCCGGTTTCACTTCAAACGGATTGCGGTTCAGATACTTTTTCACACCACTGTTAAAAGAATACATGATGGTCGGCACAACCGAGGACACGATCACAGCGTCAATATCCGAGATCTTCATGCCGCGGTGCTCAATCAAATCACATAAAAGCAGACCATATTCATCCGATGTCCTCGAAATCCCCGTCATCAGCCGAAAGCTTGCCAAAAGCTCGCTGTCGCGGAAGACTCCCAGTGTGATATTTGTATTTCCCACATCCACTACCAAAAGCATACTATCCCTCCTCAAAAAACTCCTCCGGCGTACATTTCCCTGTCAATATCTTATAATAAAGCTCCAGCCCGGCAAACAGCTCATATTTCTCCTGCCTCAGCTCCTTTACTTTTAAGCCACAGCCTATTTCATCAAAAAGATAATCCGCATCCTTTGCCTCAACCTGTATCTTTAGATCGCCCGCCTCATCAAAAGCCAAAAGAATAATACCGCCAATATCCTCCGTAAAAAGCACGCACATAATCTTAAGCTCTGCCTTGACCGCCTCCGGCAGACGTTCAAAATCTGGATTCAGATAATACTTCTGCTCATAAGAGTTTGCACAGCAAAGCACCATTTCATCCCTGTCAGACATAACCATACACTCCCCTTACTGATACTTCGCCAGATGTAATTACTTCCAACTGATCTCCACGCTGTACCATAAGTCCGCCCTTTTCATTAATTCCCAATGCTCTGCCCTCATACTCTCCCTCTGGATCAAGCACTCTCACCCTATTTCCCCTGTTAATCAGCCTTTTATTGTACTCCTCCATCAACGGGGACAGATCGCATGCATTTAAAAAACTCTCGTAATCCTTCTCAAAATACTTTAAAAAACACGCAATCAGCGCGGCGCGGGAAATATTCTGCCCGGACTCTATTCGCAGGGAGGTAGCCGTCTCAGCAATATCTTCCGGCAGGCTCTCTGTATTTACATTGATCCCTATCCCGATAACAATATAGTGAATCTGCTCCATCTCTGCGCTCAACTCTGTCAAAATACCTGTCACCTTTTTCTTATTCACCACCAGATCATTCGGCCACTTAATCCCTGCCTCAAGCCCCGTTACCTCCTCTATCGCCCTCGATGTGCTGAGCGCGGCAACCAATGTCAGCATGGACGCATATACAGGACGAAGCAAAGGCTTGAGAAGCAAGCTCATAAAAATCCCCGTTCCAGCAGGAGACGACCAACTTCTTCCCCTTCTCCCTTTGCCGGCGCTCTGTGTATCCGCAATAATGAGCGTCCCATGCTCTGCTCCTTCTGCCTCCCTCTTCGCCTGATTATTGGTTGAATCCGTTTCTTTATAATGAAGGATCTTTTTACCTGCCCAGCGGGTGGACAGCCGGCTCCCCACCTCGCTCCCTGTCACTACATCTGGGCAGGAAATCAGATGATATCCCCTATTTTGAACCGCCTCAATCTCATATCCCTCTTCCTTCAGCTTATTCATGCTCTTCCATACGGCTGTGCGGGATACCCCAAGCTCTTCACACAGCTCCTGCCCGGACACATAGTCCGGCGAATTTCGTAATATCCGTAATATCTGGGTTTTCATAATCTATCCTTCTATTTTGTAAAAACTCACCCTACATCCAAAGTGTAATATAGCTCACCACCGCAAATGCCGCTATTCCTGCCGACGCGAGAAACAGCCCAATACCTGCAAGTGTTCTGCCATAATACAGCGCCTTAACAGAGCTAATTACGTTTACCAATGCCGCCAGAAGAAACATCAGCGGAAGCCACCTAAGCATCTTATCTGCATTGCAGAAAATCAACACTGCAAGCAAAATCGTGCACAGCCCAAGCCCCATAATGGTACACTCCACAACCATCCCCCAGTGCCTGAACTTTTCCTTCTTTTTCGGCCCTATATACATACCGCCGCTCCTTTACTGCTGTGTTTTTTCCCAGCCCAATGTTGCCGCCATCACCGCCTTGATGGTATGCATACGGTTTTCCGCTTCATCAAACACAACCGACCTCTCCGATTCAAAGACTTCATCCGTCACTTCCATCTCCGAGAGCCCAAACTGTTCAAATACCTTTTTTCCAATTCCCGTTTTCTGATCATGAAAAGCAGGAAGACAATGCATAAAGATCGCATTTTCACCGGCATTGTTCATCACGGCCTGATTCACCTGATATGGCGACAGATCTTTAATTCGGCTCTCCCACACTTCATCTGGCTCTCCCATGGACACCCATACATCCGTGTAAACCACATCTGCCCCGCGGGTACCAGCCGTTATGTCCTCCGTCAATGTCACACTTCCCCCTGTCTCCTTAGCAAGCCCCTCACAATATAAAGTCAGCTCCTTATCAGGGAAATACGCCTTAGGTGCACAAGCAGTATAATGCATCCCCATCTTAGCACAAGCAATCATCAAAGAATTTCCCATATTATAGCGCGCATCCCCCATATAAGCAAAGGCGATCCCCTTCAAATAACCAAATTTCTCCCTGATCGTCAGCAGATCCGCAAGCATCTGCGTCGGGTGATATTCGTTGGTCAATCCATTCCAAACTGGAACACCAGCGTATTTCGCAAGCTCCTCCACAATTTCCTGCCCAAATCCGCGGTACTCAATCCCATCATACATGCTTCCAAGCACGCGCGCTGTATCCGCAATACTCTCCTTCTTTCCTATCTGAGAGCCAGACGGATCAAGATACGTTGTCCCCATGCCGAGATCATGGGCGGCAACCTCAAAGGAACATCTTGTTCTCGTAGAAGTTTTCTCAAAAATCAACGCAACATTCTTTCCTCTCAGTGTATCCACCAATACTCCCTTCTTCTTTTTCTCCTTAAGCTCTGCCGCCAAATCAAGCAGATACAAGATCTCCTCCGGTGTATAGTCCTTTAATGTCAGAAAATTCCTTCCCTTTAAATCCATAACATACCTCATTTCTGCACCACTTTTATAAAAACAACTCTGTGCCAAGCAGCGCACAAGCACAAAATTCAACTTTATTATAATAAAAATACATTACTATAACTTCTTATTCCTGTCAATCTTATTTTTATACATAAAATACAAATCCACCATTCCCTCAGAATCATCCCATTATATAGCTAAAACAAATAGCACAAGAAATTCTATTAATGTATATTTATTCACTTATACACAAATTTATAAATTTATGTAATCATTTTCGAGAAAGTTTCCACATAACCAGCACAGCTATTTCCTCCGTCACCCCGCTCTCGCTTAGTGAAAAACGTAGCGG
>CAMWWW010000120.1 GCA_947178015.1 uncultured Clostridia bacterium | reverse complement strand
TCTTCATCCGGGTTAAATACAATATTTAAACGCACTTCAAAAACAGTGCCGTCAAGGCTGCTCTTCACGGATATTTTTCCCCGGTGCATATCCACTACATTTTTCACAATGGCAAGCCCCAGCCCCGTTCCTCCCGTATTTTCAGACCGAGACTGCTCAACACGATAAAACTTATTAAAAATCTTATCCAGATCGTCCTTTGGTATCACAAAACCATAATTGATCACCCGCACAATCACCTGCTCGGCATCCCTCTCAGCCTCCACCCGGATAAGCTTTCCCTCCGCGCCGTATTTCACAGCATTGTTAATTAGATTATCAAATAGACGCGCCAACAGATTTCCATCCGCATCAATCAGAATGGAGTTCTCCTTACAGCAAAACTCACATGTCATCTCTTTTTCCTCAAAGCTTGGATAAAAATCCTCCAAAAGCTGATTTAACAACATCACCAGATCCACCTTGCCAAGCTTCATCGCTATCTTTCCATAATTCAGCTTAGTAAAGCTGAACAGATCTTCAATCAGCTTCTGAAGACGTTTCGCCTTCACATACACGACATGAATATATTTTGCCCTTGTCACATCATCTAATTTCTTATCCATGGTCAGATATTCCATATAGCCAAGGATAGAAGTAAGCGGTGTGCGAAGATCATGAGCAACACTTGTAATCAGCTCATTCTTGGTCCGCTCCGCCTCCCTCTCCCTGTCCATCAACTGCCCAAGCTTTACGGTCATATCGTTAAGGCTCATGGCAATATATGTCAGCTCATCATTGCCCTCCACCGCTATCTGTACACTTAAATCTCCATCCGCAATCTGGCGCGTCCCCTTGATAATCACCTTAACATAGCGCACAACATTATTCATAAGCAGCATAAAGGACACCAAAAAGGTGGCAATCCCCGTCACCACCAAAAGAATTACCTGAAATGTCTCATTCTTACTCTCCTTAATATAGGGACCTCCCCCTAATTCCTCCTGCCCAAGAATCCGAAGGACAAACGACATATTCATCCCCATCAGCACCAGAACGCCAAATGTGATGATACAACTCAGCACCCCATAAGCAAGAATCCTTTTATGAAGACTGTCTATATACCTACTTTTCAATTTTATATCCCACTCCCCAAACTGTGGTAATTATCTTATTGGCCCTAGTATCCTCCTTCATCTTGCCACGCAGCCTTCGGATATGCACCATCACCGTATTGTTCGCCTCATACACTTTCTCATTCCAAACCTTCTCAAAAATATCATCGGTGCTGAAAACCTTTCCCGGATTTGACGCAAGCAGATACAAAATATCAAATTCAATCGGAGTCAGCTTAATCTCCTCGCCATAGACCACAACTCTGTGATTCTCCTTGTTGATCTCAAGCCCATGAATGGATATTTCATTTTCTTCCTTCTCCACCTGATTGTTGGGATTTAACTGCGTATAGCGGCGAAGCTGAGATTTCACTCTCGCTGTAAGCTCCAGAGGGTTAAAGGGCTTGGTCACATAATCGTCTGCACCTGTACTAAGCCCCATAATCTTATCCAGATCGGTGGACTTGGCACTAAGCATAATAATCGGAATATTGTTAAATTCACGAATCTTCCTACACATCTCCAGCCCGTCCATGCCCGGCATCATAATATCCAGAAGTGCAAGATCCACTGGCACTGTCTTTAAGATCTCAAGTCCTTCCTCCGCGGAATACGCCTTATGAACCTTATAGCCATCACTGACAAGATACAGCTCCACAAGCTCTGCGATCTCCTTCTCATCATCCACAACTAAAATATTCGTCTCTGCCATAGCTACCTCCAATGCTTCTCCATTATGTAAGTATTGTATTTGTCTGTACCACTATAAGTATTTCCACATATCTGTATTTTATCATATGTGATGTAACAAGTCATTATTATTTTTCACAAGATTTTTTCATGATAGTTACTGTTTCGGTTCCGCTCCTACTCACTTTCCATAGGATGAAATACTCTGCTTTGTACTTCTTTGTTTGTACTCTTTGCGGCTTCTATTGCTTCTTTGCAGAATTGTTCTTGCGAGTTTACGGCAGCCTTGCCCCTTCGGTCTACTTTTTCATAAACTCCATCTTTTCCAAGGATATGCGCCTTCATGGTATCGGCAAGCTGCACTTCCAATACATGGCGCACCTTCTTTTTCAGCTTCTCATCCTCCACTGGAAATAGTATCTCTACCCGGCGGTCCAGATTTCTCGGCATCCAGTCTGCGCTGCCCATATAGATCTCCTCCCTGCCGTCATTGGCAAAGCAGAAAATTCGGGCATGTTCCAAAAAATTTCCCACGATGGAACGAACCGATATATTTTCGCTCACTCCCGGTATTCCCGTTTTCAGACAACATATTCCACGCACAATCAGCTCTGTTTTTACTCCTGCCTGCGAGCTTTCATAGAGCTTTTCTATAATCTCCATATCGCAAAGAGAATTCATCTTTGCTATAATATGGGCTGGTTTTCCTTCTTTTGCATTTTGAATTTCTCGATCAATCAATCGGATAAATTTGTCCCTCAGCCACAGTGGAGCAAGATACAACTTATTCCATGTGGCAGGCTCTGAGTAGCCGGACAGCATATTAAAGACGGCCGTGGCATCTTCTCCAATCAGGGGATTGCAGGTTAAAAGCCCTAGATCCGTATAGAGCTTTGCCGTTGCGTCGTTGTAATTTCCGGTTCCCAGATGAACATAGCGCCGGATTCCTTCCTCCTCCTTGCGGACCACCAGCGTGATCTTGCTGTGTGTCTTTAGCCCTACCAGACCATAGATTACATGACAGCCCGCCTTCTCAAGCTTCTTTGCCCAGATAATATTGTTGTCTTCATCAAAGCGTGCTTTTAGCTCAACCAGCACAGATACCTGCTTTCCATTCTCCGCTGCCTCCGCCAATGAGGCGATAATAGGAGAATGTCCGCTGACGCGGTACAGCGTTTGCTTGATGGCAAGGACGTCGGGATCTTTCGCCGCCTGCCGCACAAAGGATACCACTGGATCAAAGGTCTGATATGGATGATGCAGGAGTATATCCTCCCTGCGGATCGCTGTGAAAATATCCTCCTCCGGGCTGATCTCTTTTACCGGCTGAGGCGTGTACTTTGGAATTTTTAGATGATCGTAACCCGGAAGTCCATACATCTTCATTAGAAATGTTAAATCCAGAGGCCCGTTGATGCGATAGATATCTTCTTCCTTCATATTCAGCTCTTTTTTCAGTATCTTTAGAAGACGCTTATCCATATTTTCTTCTACCTCAAGCCGGATCGCCTCTCCCCACTGCCTTTTCTTTAGCTGCTTCTCAATTTCTTTTAACAGATCCTCTGCTCCATCTTCGTCAATTGTCAGATCTGCATTTCTCATAACGCGGTATGGGTGACAGCAGATTACCTCATAATTGGAAAATAGCTTCTGGATATTGCGCTCAATAATCTCCTCCAGCAAAATGACAGAGGTTTTTCCCTTCTCCTCTTCTGGTATCACGATAATTCTTGGCAGCACGGACGGCACCTGAACCGTGGCAAATTCCAGCTCATCTTGCTTTTTCTTTAACAAAAGCGCGGCAAGATTCAATGACTTATTACGAATCAGAGGAAACGGTCTTGAGGAGTCCACTGCCATAGGCGTCAACACTGGATAGATCTGATCTAAAAAGAAGCGATCCAGATAGGAAGCTTGCTTTTCGCTCAGCTCTTCATGTGCGCTGACCAGCTTTAGTTTCTCCTTTTTCAGAAGTGGTATAATAGAGCGGTTGTAAGTTGTATACTGCTGCGCCACAAGCTGATGGGTCTTGTTATTAATCTGCGAAAGCTGCTCCTTTGGCTTTAATCCGGCAAAATCTGCCTTTCCGTAGCCCGCATTAACCATATCCTTCAGCGACGCCACGCGCACCATAAAGAATTCATCCAGATTGGACGCCGTAATGCTTAGAAATTTAAGGCGTTCCATCAGCGGTATATGCTTATCTCTCGCCTCGCTCAAAATCCTATAATTGAAATCCAGCCAGCTCATCTCCCGATTTACATAATATTCTGGACTTTTTAAATCAATTTCTGCCATATGTCCTTCCCCCTTAACACTCTATGTTCTAATACTCTTTTTTTCTTTTTAATACTGGCCGGATACCATACATCTCCTCAAAGAAATCTGCCTTGTGCCGGAACAACGCTTTCTCAAGCGAAATATCTTCCAGTGTATCTGCGGTGATAATCAGCTCATCTTCCTTTAATATCATCTTAAAATCATGAAATTTCTGCTTATGACTGCGATCCATCGCATTGGCGATTCTAAGAATTGCTGTAAGCTTCGCCACGGTCATATACATGCTGCCGGTCATGCTCTTATCCGCCCTAGCCGAATAGTCAAACTCCTGTGTGTTGTAGCGCACAATATTTGCCACCGTCTCCCGCTCGGAATGAGACAGACCAATAATTTCCGTGGACATGATAATATTATACGAGGCATCAGAAGCCTGATTCATACTGACATATTTTCCGCAGTCATGCAGAATCGCCGCTATCTGCAACAGCACCCGATCCCGTTTTCCAAGGCCATGATACTTTTTCATAATATCAAAAATTCCCAGCGCACACTCCTCCAAAACCTTTGTGTGACCGATATTTCCCATATAGCGCTTTGCTATATTTCTGGATGCAATAACAATATCTTTGGAAAAATCATGCGCAAAAGACAGCTTTACATGTTTTTCTGCATAAGAAGCCGCAATGCCGTCGCACAGAGTAACACCCGGTATCCAGATTAAGCTAGTCGCCGTCGTCTCAATCAGCCTTTTAAAAACCATCATGCACGGCAAGATCAGGGACGCATTTTCCGCTGCCACGCCAAGCTTGCTGGCAAGCTGATCCGGAGTATTGCCTCGCACCGTTTGGTAAAGCTCCATAAATTGATCCCTATTAAGACAATCCTTCCCCGATTTTCGCTTTGCCACACCGGAAAAAATTGTGACATAATCGCCAACGGCTATAATATTCTCTATTTCTTTTTTCTGTAAAAAAAGCTTGCGGAACGTATCCAGATCGTTGTCGATCAATTCCTCAATTAAAAGTTCTAAATGTACACTATCTACACTTACACTGGGAAGCATCTCTCGGATGCGCAGAGAACCAAGTCGGATGTTCTGTGTGGAAATCAATGCATCCTTATCAAATAAAGAAAGCTGTATGCTGCCAGAACCCACGTCCACAATCGCCGTCGGCTTGCTGATAATCTGGTTAAACTCCGCCTCTCTGGATGCAACCGCCTTATAACACAGAAATCTCTGTTCTGAATTACTCAGTATCTTTACATCAAATCCCGTTCTTACCCGAATCCGATCCAAAAGAATCAGGGCATTTTTTGCCTCTCTCACTGCACTGGTTGCCTTCGCCCTATAGTCATAAACCTCATAGCCCTTCATAATCTCACGAAATCGGCACAATACCTCACAGAGCTCCTCCGCCAGCGCAAAGCCTATCTTTCCATGTGTGTAAGTATCCTTTCCAAGCTCCATCACATGACGAATATCATCAAGCTCCCGTATTCCGTATTTCTGAGAGATCTCATAGATCTTCATCTGAATATCATAAGAACCTACCTCTATCGCTGCAAATCGTCTAATTACTGACATTTCATCCCTCCTGCCTTGACACAGACTAATAATTCCCCAAAATGCGGAAAGACTTTGCCTCCCCCTCAATTCCAAGAAGTGCGTTTTCCATATCGGCGTCGCTCAGCCTGCCCTCCACATCGATAATAAACCGATACTCCCAATTTCTCCCTTCTATTGGTCTGGATTCAATCTTCGTCATATTGAGATGATTGAAGATAAAATGTGAGATCATATTGTAGAGCGTACCGCTGGTATGGGGCAGTTCGAAGCTTATGCTCACCTTTTTTGCCTGCTCGGTGTAGATCTTCTCCTTGCTGATAATCAAAAAGCGGGTGGTATTCTCTTTATTATGATGAATTCCCTGCTGAAGTACCTTTAAGCCGTACAGTTTTCCCGCCAGCTCACTGGCAATCGCAGCATGACTTTTGTCCCCCAACTCCAGCACCTTTCTTGCACTCCCCGCTGTGTTGAGCTCACTGATGCTCTGCCACTCTCTGTGCTGCTCTAGGAAGCGCGAGCACTGCATCAGCCCCTGTGGATGAGAATGGACTGTTGTGATATCGTCTAAAACAGCATCTTTCAATCCCAGCAAAGCATGCTCCACCTTCACAAAGCTCTCCGCAACAATACAGTTTTCAAACTCAAGCAGCAGATCGTAGACATCGTACACACTCCCCGCAGAAGAATTCTCTATGGGAAGCACCGCATAATCTGCTCTTCCGTCCCGTATCGCCTCCATCGCATCCCGAAAGGTTTTCACATGGAAATTCTCCGTTTTATCGCCAAAATATTGCAGCATCGCCTGATGACTGTAAGCTCCCTCCACTCCCTGATAGACCACCACAATGCCATCCCGCCTAAGCTCTTTTACGCCAGTAAAGCCAAATCCTGAAGAAAGTCCATGCTCTGCCAGCATCTTATACTGCATCTTGCGGCTCATCGCAATAAGCTGTGTAAACAACTCCCCGACACACTGGCTGTTAAATTCTGAATCAGCAAGTGCCATCACCTTTTCCAGCTTCTCTGCCTCCCTCTGTGGATCAAGGACGCGCTTTCCCGTATCTATCTTATATTCTGCCACCTCCCGGCACAGCTCCATGCGCTCCTGAAATAACCGGACCAGCTCACTGTCCACCCGATCAATATCCTGCCTGATCTCCTGCAAATCCCTCATACTTCTCTACCTTTCTCATTGTCTTATATTTTCTTAATGAAACCATACTTTCGTGCTCTGCTGCACACATGGAATCAGAAGTTGACACAATGGTTTTCGTGTCAATATTATAACACATCTGCCTCTGTTTTTCCATTTCCTGATAAAAGTATTGGAAATTTTTCTATTCCCTGCTATACTTATCTTAATACTACA
>CAMWWW010000119.1 GCA_947178015.1 uncultured Clostridia bacterium | reverse complement strand
TGTCAAATCCCTTTTAATTTCGTATCCTAATCTGCTATAATTAATCATGCAAAAACACTCCTTTGTTTTGTTGTTTTGTGGTGATTCAATTATAACAAAGACCAAGTGTTTTTGCATTTTTATTTTGCAAAAATGAGGAAGTTGAAAAAATGGGGAAACTCAAAAAAACAAAAGTATTGAATTTCCGATTAGAAGGTGTTACAATAGTAAAGTATGTATAGTGGGGTATTGTCCCGACTGATAATACGCGCGGACAAGCGCAGGAATGGAGCAAAGAATGAAGATAGTTGAGAAGCTGTTTGGCACACACAGCGAAAGAGAATTGAAAATAATCGAACCAATTGTGAATAAAATCGAATCGCTGCGTCCTGATATGATGGCGCTCAGCGATGAGGGGCTTCGCGCAAAGACGGCTGAGTTTAAAAAGCGTGTGTCTGAGGGGGAGACGCTGGATAAGATTATGCCGGAGGCATATGCCGTGGTTCGGGAGGCTGCGAGGAGAGTTATCAATCAGGAGCATTACCGTGTACAGCTTATGGGAGGTATTATCCTTCATCAAGGGCGCATCGCAGAGATGAGGACTGGTGAAGGTAAGACGCAGACTTGTCTGCTTCCCGCTTATTTGAACGCACTGGAGGGAAAGGGTGTACACGTTGTCACTGTCAATGATTATTTAGCTAAGCGTGATGCTGAGTGGATGGGACAGATTCACCAGTTTTTGGGGCTTAAGGTTGGCGTTGTGCTGAATGGCATGACCAGTGAGGAGAGAAGAGAGGCTTATAATTGTGACATCACCTATGTGACCAATAATGAGCTGGGCTTTGATTATCTGCGGGATAATATGGTGATCTATAAGGAACAGCTTGTTCTTAGGGATCTTCATTTTGCAATTATTGATGAGGTTGACTCGATTCTTATCGATGAGGCGAGGACGCCTCTGATTATCTCTGGACAGAGCGGGAAGTCCACAAAGCTTTATGAGGCGTGTGATATTTTGGCGCGCCAGTTGGAGAAGGGAAGCGGGACGGAGCTCACAAAGATGGCGGCAATTATGGGCGAGGAGCTTGAGGAGGAAGGCGACTTTATTGTCAATGAAAAGGATAAAAATGTCGTGCTTACTGCCGAGGGCGTGGAGAAGGTGGAGAGATTTTTCCATATAGAGAATCTTGCCGATCCTGAGAATTTGGAGATTCAGCATAATATTATCCTTGCGCTGCGCGCGCATAATCTTATGGCGAGAGATAAGGATTATGTCGTGAAAGAGGATGAGGTGCTGATTGTAGATGAGTTTACTGGGCGTATTATGCCGGGCAGACGCTATTCGGACGGGCTTCATCAGGCGATTGAGGCGAAAGAGCGTGTAAAAGTAAAGAGAGAGAGCAAGACTCTGGCAACGATTACGTTCCAGAATTTCTTTAATAAATATGAGAAAAAGGCTGGTATGACTGGTACCGCATTGACAGAAGAGAAGGAGTTCCGTGAGATTTACGGGATGGATGTTATTGCGATACCGACAAACAAGCCGGTGATTCGTGTGGATCATCAGGATGCGATGTACAAGACTCGCAAGGAGAAGCTGCGCGCGATTGTTGCAGCAGTGGAGGAGGCTCATGCAAAGGGGCAGCCTGTGCTGGTCGGCACAATCACAATTGAGGCATCGGAGGAGCTGTCTGCTATGCTGAAGAAAAAAGGAATCCAGCATAAGGTGCTCAACGCCAAATTCCACGAGCTTGAGGCGGAGATTGTTGCTCAGGCAGGTGTCCATGGTGCGGTGACGATAGCGACAAATATGGCAGGGCGCGGTACAGATATTAAGCTTGACGATGAGGCGAGAGCGGCAGGCGGTTTGATGATTATCGGTACAGAGCGGCATGAGTCCAGACGTATTGACAATCAGTTGAGAGGACGTTCTGGACGTCAGGGAGATCCGGGAGAATCCAGATTCTATATTTCTCTGGAGGATGATATTATGCGTCTGTTTGCTTCCGAGCGATTGATGACGATCTTTAATGCTCTCGGTGTTCCAGAGAATGAACAGATTGAGCATAAGATGCTTTCTAGTGCGATAGAGAAGGCGCAGCAGAAGATTGAGGGAAATAACTTTGGAATCCGCAAGAATCTTTTGGAATATGATCAAGTGATGAATGAACAGCGCGAGATTATCTATGCGGAGCGCCGCCGTGTGTTGGATGGGGAAAGCATGCGTGATGTGGTCTACAAGATGATAACAGAGATTGTGGAGAACGTGACGGATCGTTATCTGTCGGATGATCATTCTTGGCAGGAGTGGGATCTGGACGAGATCAACACAGCGCTGCTGCCTATTATTCCGTTAGAGCCTCTTACCAAGGAGACGGTGGAGGGAATGACCAAAGCGCAGCTTAAGCAAAAGCTTAAGGAGGAGAGCGTGAAGCTCTACGAGGCGAAGGAAGCAGAGTTTCCAGAGGCGGAGCAGATCCGCGAGCTGGAGCGCGTGATTCTTCTCAAGGTAATTGACAGAAAATGGATGGATCATATCGATGATATGGAACAGCTTCGTCAAGGTATAGGGCTTCAGGCATATGGACAGAGGAATCCGCTTGTAGAATATAAGATGAGCGGCTATGATATGTTTGATGAGATGACGGCAAATATTCGGGAAGATACCGTTAAACTTCTGCTGCATGTGAGAGTGGAGCAGAGAATTGAGCGTGAAGAGGTTGCCAAGGTGACAGGAACGAACAAGGATGCAAGCACGGCAAAGGCGCCTGTTAGAAGAGAAGAAAAGAAGGTATATCCGAATGATCTGTGTCCATGCGGCAGTGGTTTGAAGTTTAAAAACTGTCATGGAAAAAATTTATTGGCATAGAGAAGGAATAATTATAAAATATAGAAAGAAGGTGCGCAGGTGGTTGAATTCGATCAATTTAAATTTGAGCTGGGAGCCTACAAGACACCATTAGCGGAAGTGAGGGATTCACTTTGACCTTGATAACAAGGAAAAGCGGATCGCAGAATTAGAGAGAAATATGGAAGAGCCTGATTTCTGGGAAGATACAGAGAAGGCACAGCGCTCAACAACCGAGCTAAAAGGGCTTAAGACTGCCGTCGAGGGATATCGGGCTTTGGAACAGCAGTATGAGGATATTGAGACGCTTTTGGAGATGGGGTATGAAGAAAATGATGCATCCCTGATCCCTGAGATTCGGCAGGAGCTTACAGAATTTTCGACTAAGCTTGAGTCTCTCAGAATTGCTACATTGCTTCGGGGAGAATACGACAAGGACAATGCAATTCTGACGCTTCATGCTGGGGCAGGCGGAACAGAGTCCTGTGACTGGACCGGCATGTTGTATCGTATGTATACCAGATGGGCGGAGCAGAAGGGATTTACCTGTGAGGTGCTGGATTATCTGGACGGCGATGAGGCGGGGATTAAGTCTGTCACAGTTCAGGTTAATGGTGAAAATGCGTTTGGCTATCTGAAATCGGAGAAGGGAGTGCATCGTCTGGTGCGCATCTCCCCGTTTAATGCGGCGGGAAAGCGTCAGACTTCCTTTGCTTCTTGTGATGTTATGCCGGATATTGAAGAGGATCTGGACATTGAGATCGATGAAGGAGATTTAAGGATCGATACCTACCGTTCCAGCGGAGCGGGCGGGCAGCATATCAATAAGACATCCTCCGCGATTCGTATCACACATATTCCCACAAACATTGTGGTTCAGTGTCAGAATGAAAGATCACAGTTTCAAAACAAAGATAAGGCGATGCAGATGTTAAAGGCAAAACTGTATCTATTAAAGCAGCAGGAAAATGCGGAGAAACTGTCGGATATTAGAGGGGACGTGAAGGAGATTGGGTGGGGGAATCAGATTCGTTCGTATGTAATGCAGCCCTATACCATGGTAAAGGATCACCGAACCAATGAGGAAACAGGAAATGTAGGTGCTGTTCTGGATGGAGAGCTGGACACTTTTATCAGCGCATATTTAAAATGGAGCAGCCTTAAGAAATAAAAAGAGAAAAGATTTTTCAAGCTTACGTATGGAAGCCTATTCCTGTGTGAAGGGGCTGATGCGGGAAAGGCATGGGTAATAAAAAAATGGCAGACAGAAAAATGGTTATATTTAAGCTGGGGAACGAGAACTATGGAGTGAATATTGATATTGTGCAGGGAATCGAAAAGATACTTCCTATTGTGCGGATACCGAACAGTGTGCCGGACATTCAGGGGATTATTAATCTGAGAGGAAATATTATTCCTGTTCTCAGCCTGCGGAATCGCTTCGGTCTGCCTGAGGTGCCAGATACCGATCGGACAGAATTTCTTATTACTAAGGTAGATGAGACGCTTCTAGCGCTTAAGGTGGATGAGGTTGATAGTATCTATGATCTGGAGACGGCGCAGATATTTGAGACGCCTATTATTGTACGTACACCAGAAACGGCCTATATGGGTCAGGTGGTGCTTTTGGAGGATAAAAGGCTTACGATTGAGCTGAATACAAATGAGCTGCTTTCTAAGCAGGAAAAGGAAGCCGTGCAGAAGATGCTGGAGGAACAGAAAAAGTAAAAGAAACAGGCAGGGCATTTGCTATCTACATAGAATGGACAGCAGATGCCTTAAAATATGCTTGCAATTCTCTCGTAAGTATGGTACGATTCTTTCTAGTAAAAACAGATGTGCTTGATACACGAACAGAAATGAGGAGGAACATGGCGGATAAATACTTTGTGGTAAAACAGAAGGCGCTTCCTGAGATTTTGCTTAAGGTGGTGGAGGCGAAGAGGCTTCTGGAGTCAGAGAAGGTGATGACTGTTCAGGAAGCTACAGATGCCGTGAATATCAGCAGAAGCTCCTTTTATAAATATAAGGATGACATCTTTCCCTTTCATGAAAATGTGAGAGGAAAAACAATCACACTTATTATACAGATTGAAGATGAGCCGGGGCTTTTGTCAAATGTGCTGGGATTGATCGCAGAATATCATGCGAATATCCTCACGATTCATCAGACAATTCCAATTAATGGAATAGCATCCATCACAATAAGTATGGAAATTCTACCAGTATCGGGAGACTCTTCAGAGATGATTGAGAAGATGGAAGCGCAGATGGGAGTTCATTATGTAAAGATTCTGTCTGGAGATTAAGAAGCGAAAAGAGCGAGAGGACAGGAAAAGGACATAGAGAAAAATAGAAAGAGAATGGAGAAATCATTATGGTGAACATAGCAGTGTTAGGGTATGGTACAGTGGGTTCTGGCGTGGTTGAGGTGATCAACACCAATCATGACAGCATTAACAAAAAAGCAGGGCAGGAGATTCAGATTAAGTATGTGCTAGACCTCAGAGATTTTCCGGGCGATCCCATTCAGGAAAAGATTGTTCATGATTATAATCGTATCCTTGAGGATGACGAGGTTGATATTGTGGTAGAGGTGATGGGTGGCGTGGAGCCAGCTTACACATATGTAAAGAGCGCATTGGAAAAAGGAAAGAGCGTTGCGACTTCCAACAAGGAGCTGGTAGCAAAGCACGGCTCTGAGCTGATTGCGATGGCAAAGGAAAGAAAGATTAATTTTTTGTTTGAGGCGAGCGTGGGAGGCGGCATCCCGATTATCCGCCCGTTAAATCAGTCGTTGACGGCGGATGAGATTTGCGAGATCACAGGAATTCTAAATGGTACGACAAATTATATTCTCACCAAGATGAGAAATGAGAATAGGGAATTTGACGAGGTTCTTAAGGAGGCACAAGAGCTGGGATACGCCGAGCGAAATCCCGCCGCAGATGTGGAGGGCTATGATGCCTGCCGCAAGATAGCAATCCTCTCCTCCCTTGCTTTTGGAAGTCAGGTGGATTATGAAGATATCTATACAGAGGGAATTACCAATATAACAGCGAAGGATATTGTATTTGCCGATCAATTCGGCTATACAATCAAACTGCTTGGAAGCAGCAAGCGCATAGATGGGCAGATCTACTGTATGGTAGCTCCAACCATGATCACAGAGGACAATCCGCTTTACAGTGTAAACGGTGTTTTTAATGGGATCTTTGTAAAAGGAAATGTGCTGGGCGATGTAATGTTCTACGGCAGCGGCGCCGGCAAGCTTCCTACAGCGAGCGCAGTGGTGTCGGATATTGTAGATGAGGTGAAGCATCTTCATACGAATATAATGACGACATGGAGCAGCAGAAAGCTGGAACTTGCTGATATAAAAAATGCCAAGAAACGCTTTTATGTTCGCATGGAGGGCGCACGTTCTGAGAAACAAGCAGAAGCAGAAGAAGTATTTGGCGCAATACAGGCTGTCGAATCTGAAAAAGTACCGGGCGAATTTGCTTTTTTGACAGAGGAGATGTCAGAGAAAGAATATGAAGAAAGGGCAGCAAAGATAAAAGGA
Source organism: uncultured Clostridia bacterium (assembly GCA_947178015.1). Taxonomy (GTDB): domain Bacteria; phylum Bacillota; class Clostridia; order Lachnospirales; family Lachnospiraceae; genus RGIG8607. Next base: position 666 of record CAMWWW010000119.1, on the reverse strand, counting down.
ATTGTAAATCGGATACGTATAGGCAGATAAAAAAGGAGGGGCTTGCTCCTCCTTTTTAATAACCGTAAAACTCATTATATGCTTCCAGCATTTTATGATATTGATCCAAATACTCGGCCACAATAAGCTGCCCGCCTGCTGTATTAAGAAAAAGAATTAGGAAGGTTGCGATAACAAACAGAAAAACAAGAGTAACACCGCTGCACACCATGCCAGTAATCGCATAATTGTGAAAGCGGCCAGCTTGCTTTCTGGACACAAAAGCAAATACCATGCTGAGCATGCCAAACATAATAGGAAGCGGAACCAAAAATGGAAGCAAGGCAGAAACCAGTCCAGTACCCACGGAGACAAAACCGAGAATCCGCGAAGACTTTGCAAAACTATTAAGAGGAGCCTGTCGGTCTAATACAATATCATTGGAATCCATAATAACCTCTTTTCAAATAATGGAGAAATATGCATTATTATTTATTACAAATTGTATTATAACATGGAATACTTACAATGACAAGCTGTTGAAAAGGGGAATGTATGATATAGAATCGTATTGTCATTTTCGATGGAGGTCCGCGCAGAGAATCGCCTATAGTCCTCCGTCACCCCGCTCCCGCTTAGTGAAAAACGTAGCGGATGCTAAACTCGAAAAAACCTCGTTAAGCACCG
>CAMWWW010000118.1 GCA_947178015.1 uncultured Clostridia bacterium | reverse complement strand
TCATAGTATTGTGCCTGAACACTTCACAGCTTATTATAATTTTATATAAAAGGAATTGATATAATCATTTTCGAGAAAGATCCACATAGCGAGAGCGGGGTGACGGAGGACTATAGGCATCTCTCTGCGTGGACCCTTTCCGAAAATGATTATACAAATCCCTTTTACAAAAAGTTATACGATTATAAAATACTCCATATTAAGATAAATAGTTTAAGCCGTCCTATTATTTTTTCCGGCTTCTCCAATATGGCATATTACATCCTTATAGATCCGTACAAGGAAAAATGCTGTCATACTGACAGAGACAAGCTCCGCAATGGGAAATGCCCACCATACATATTCCACCTTTCCAAGTCTGGAAAGCAGAAACGCCACTGGCAAAAGCACCAGAAGCTGTCTTGCAATCGACACTATCATACTGTAGATACCATTTCCAAGTGCCTGAAAAACACTTCCCGACACAATACAAAATCCTGCAAAAATAAAACTCAAGCAAATAATTCGCAGAGCGGGAATCCCAATCGCAAGCATGGTTTCCGACGCATCGAAAAATCCCAAGAGCACATCGGGAATTAACTGCATTACCACCAGTCCCACTGCCATAATGCAAATTGCGTAGACAATACTTAGCCGCATTGTTTTTATCACGCGCTCCTTCTTTCCCGCGCCATAATTATAGGCGATAATCGGCACCATACCATTATTTAAACCAAACACTGGCATAAAGACAAAGCTCTGAAGCTTAAAGTACACGCCAAACACGGTGGTCGCAGTTTCTGTAAAGGAAACCAGTATCAGATTCATGCCATATGTCATCACTGAACCGATCGCCTGCACCACAATAGAAGGCAGCCCCACCTTATAGATCATGCCGATAATAGGAAGGCTTGGCCGAATACCATGTAACTGAATTTCATGATTTACCTTAAAATTAAAGTAAAGTGCCAATAGTGCTGCCACAATCTGCCCGATTACAGTCGCGAGCGCCGCGCCTGCCACTCCCATCGCTGGAAGCCCAAAATAGCCAAAAATCAGAATCGGGTCCAAAATTAGATTAATGACTGCCCCCAATCCCTGCGTGATCATCGCATACATGGTTTTTCCGGTAGATTGAAGAAGCCTCTCCAGCGTACATTGAAAAAATATACCAAAGGATGCAAAGCAACATATTCGCAGATAAGCTTCGCCATGTTCCAGAATCTCCTCTATCTCTGTCTGGCTCTTAAAAAAAGGCTCCACTGCAAAAATACCGATTATCAAAAAAAGAATATAGCTGACTCCTGCGAGAAAGACGCCATTCTCTGCCACTCTATTTGCGCGCTCAAACTCTCTTTCTCCAAGGCTTTTGGACAAAAGTGCATTGACACCTACGGCTGTTCCCACTCCCACCGCAATCATAAGCGACTGAATTGGAAATGCCATTGAAACTGCTGTCAATGCATTTTCGCTGACTCTTGATACAAAGATGCTGTCAACAATATTGTAAAGTGCTTGAACCAGCATGGAGATCATCATGGGAAGCGACATGCTGATTAACAAGCGATTGACAGGCATTACACCCATCTTGTTTTCTTGCTGCATAATTATCAACCTCTCTTTCGTAATGCAAACATACCTATTATAACCGAGACTTCCATATTATGCAAGCAATTAGGATTTATAAGTTCATTTTTATTCTTTCTATCACTTTTTCTTGTTCTTCTTTTTTTAAGTATGGATGAATTGGCAGAGCGAGTACTCTTTTACATAAACTGCTGCTTGTTGTAAGTGCCACCTTACAGCAATCCATCCCCGCAAATGCTGTCTGTTCATGCATTGGCTTAGGATAGTAAATCATGCTTGGAATTCCTTGCTCCTTTAACTGTGCTTGTAGCCAGTCCCTATCTCTCTCGTTATCCAAAACAATGGTATATTGCGCCCAGCTAGAATAAAACCCCTCCTTGACAGTTGGGATTTTTACCACATCCTTCAATTCTCTGCTGTAAAATTCTGCTGCCTGATTTACCGCCAATAGCTCATATTCCTCAAAAGCCTTAAGCTTTACTTGAAGAATCGCCGCCTGTATGGTATCCAGCCTTGAATTTACTCCAATTCTTACATTATCATATTTATCCGTCCCTTTTCCGTGAATTCTAAGAGAACGCATTAACTCCGCCCACGCATCATTATCGGTAAATACTGCGCCGCCATCCCCATAACAGCCAAGCGGCTTTGCTGGGAAAAAAGAGGTGGTAGAAATATCCCCAAAGCTGCACGCTCGTCTCCCATCGATTGCTCCCCCAAAGCCTTGCGCGGCGTCTTCTATAATCGCTAGACCATGCTCCTCTGCAATCTCTTTTATTCGATTATAGTCGGCTGGCTGCCCAAACAAATCCACTGTAACAATTGCGCGAGGCGTCAGCCTTCCCTCTTCCTTCACCTTCTGTATGGCTCTTAGCAAAGAATCTGGGCAAAGATTAAATGTGTCCTCTCTCACATCGACAAAGATCGGCACAGCCCCCTCATAAGCAACGGTCTCGCCAGAAGCAAAAAAGGTAAAATCCGGCACAAACACGGCATCTCCCGCGCCAATCTCCAATGCCATAAGAGCTAATGTCAGAGCATCCGTCCCATTTCCGCAGGAAATACAATGCTTTACACCAACATAAGCCGCAAGCTGTTCTTCCAGCTCTTTCACTTTATTTCCAGAAATAAAATCCGCATCCGCCATCACTTTCGTTACAGCAGAATCTATCTGAGACTTCAATACTTGATATTGCGTCTGTAAATCACGAAACTGCATACTAATCCTCATTTCTGCGCTGCTTTTTGTGCATAAAGCAATTTTGTGGCAAGCAGCGCGCAGACACAAATTGCCGTGTGAAAAATATATTTTTCACACTAGCTCCTTCGTATTTTTTCTGATAGTATTATAAATGATTCTATAAAAGCACGCAACTTAATTTCGATTTTATTCTTTATTGGAGTAAAAAGACGCCGTTCTCATACAGCGCCTTTGCGGTTTTCTTAACTCTCGAAGGTTTATTGCGTATACTGCCAGTTCTTCATCCATGGGAATAGAATCGCTCTTTCCTCCATTTTCAAAAACCTATTGACAGATTACAAAAGATATTCTATACTAATACCAACCTAATTGGTAGGTAGTAAAGAAAAATTTGCCATTCACTTTGCTGCTTACTTATCATCCTATGCTGCTTATCGCTAGGAACATTTTTGAAAGGAGACCTATTATTATGTCAAAGTATAAGTTTGAGACCTTACAGCTTCATGTAGGGCAAGAAAATCCAGATCCGGCAAGTGATGCCCGCGCAGTTCCTATATATGCAACTACTTCCTATGTATTTAAGGATTCTGCCCATGCAGCAGCTCGTTTTGACCTTACCGATGCAGGCAATATTTATGGCCGATTAACAAACTCCACGCAGGATGTTCTGGAACAGCGCGTCGCTGCTCTGGAGGGTGGTGTTGCTGCCTTGGCTCTCGCCTCTGGCGCCGCTGCCATTACATATGTTCTGCAAGCTCTTGGTCAGAATGGCGGTCATTTTGTTTCTCAAAAAACCATTTATGGAGGAAGCTACAATTTGCTGGCGCATACCCTGCCAGCATTTGGTATTACAACAAGCTTTGTAAATATTCACGATCTTGCCGAGGTTGAAGCCGCTATTCAAGATAACACAAAAGCAATTTATATCGAAACACTAGGCAACCCGAACAGCGATATTCCTGATATTGACGCTTTGGCAGAGCTTGCGCATAAGTATAGCTTGCCTTTGGTTGTCGACAACACCTTTGGCACCCCATATCTAATTCGTCCTATCGAACATGGCGCAGATATTGTCGTACATTCTGCCACTAAATTTCTTGGCGGTCATGGTACGACTCTTGGCGGCGTCATTGTTGATTCTGGCAAGTTTGACTGGGCTGCCTCTGGCAAATATCCAGCGATTGCCGAGCCCAATCCAAGCTATCACGGAGTATCCTTTGTAAAAGCGGCTGGTCCGGCGGCATTTGTAACATACATTCGAGCAATTTTGCTTCGGGACACCGGTGCAACTATTTCTCCATTTGCATCCTTCCTGCTTCTTCAGGGAATAGAAACACTGTCCCTGCGACTGGAACGGCATGCGGCAAACACAAAAAAAGTCGTAGATTTTCTTGCGCATCACCCACAAGTTGAGAAAGTCAACCATCCGTCCTTACCGGAGCACCCCAACCATGCATTGTATCAAAAATATTTCCCGAATGGCGGCGGTTCTATCTTTACCTTCGAGATCAAGGGCGGCGTCAAAGAAGCGCACAAATTTATCGACAGCCTAGAAATTTTCTCTTTGCTTGCCAACGTCGCCGATGTGAAAAGCCTAGTTATTCATCCTGCAACCACCACCCACAGCCAGCTTACAAAAGAAGAGCTGGAGGAGCAGGGAATCAAGCCTAATACCATTCGGCTCTCCATCGGAACAGAACATATAGATGATATTATCGGTGATCTGCAAAATGGTTTTGAAGCTATAAAATAATTTGCTTATACCCAAGGATGCCGCGCACATCCTTCGACAAATAGGGGAAGACATCCTTCCCCTATTTAATTTCCTTGAGGACAATAATTTATAAAGAGGTGGTAATCCATATGATGGTTTCAACAAGAGGAAGGTATGCACTTCGAGTGATGATCGATTTAGCGGAGAATTATGGAACTGGTTATGTTCCCATGAAAGAGGTAGCAGAAAGGCAACATATTTCTTTAAAATATCTGGAACGTATTCTTCCTGTTTTAACAAAAAACAAGCTAATTGAAGGACTTCAGGGAAAGGGCGGCGGGTATCGACTGACGGCTGAGCCAAATCAATACCGTGTTGGGGATATTCTACGCCTTACAGAGGGAGATCTCGCGCCAGTGGCCTGCCTTGGCTGTCATGCAAGCCCATGTACACGCGCTCATACTTGCAAAACCCTTCCCATGTGGACGGAGTTTTACAAACTTACCAATACCTATTTTGACGGAATCACATTGTCAGATTTATTACCATAACATCCTCGCCAGCTTGACCAACATACGTATACTATAAAAAATAGGCAGTTTAACCAACAGATAGAAGCAGTAAGAGACCCTTGTCCTTTCAATCGCCTCTGCTCTTTCCTTCCATTTTTTCCCCATTGCCGCAGACGTATTATGATATTCTCGAAAAAATGTCACTGCCTCATAGCATCTGCACTGCACCAAGCTATTCTTTACATGATAGCAATACCCGCGATAATTCTCGATATGGCCCCTCCATCCATTTGCCCCTGAATTTGTCAGCCCTGCCGCCTGATATTCACACAGATAAATAGGACAGCCATACCACCTCACCCGATATCCCATTTTTGCCAAACGATCCCAACACACACGCTCCGTAACAAAATACTCATTCTCAAACTCTGGAAAAGGATAGTTTCTTAAAAGCTCTGTTTTATACACCTCTGCCTTATCTCCCATTAACTTATAAAAATATCGATCCGTATTTTTTACATCGATATGGTTTTGCCCCCCCCAAGCCATTTTGGGCACTCTCCCACCATGGTTCCATCGGGATACTGTCTCAGTCCCGCTACTGCTGCAATTCTGCTGTCATGCTCTGCTTCTGTCGCCCACTCTCTCACCTTTTGAATACTATAAGAAGGAAGAAAATCATCGCTGTCAACAATAAAAAAATATCTGCCTTTTGCCAAGGCTGTCCCTCTGTTCACCGCCCTGTGCTTTCCGCCATGCGGCTGTTTTTCATATCGTATGGTAAATCCAGCATATCGTTCCCTTATCTGCTCGAACACCTTAGCTGTGGCATCCTCCGAACCATCATCCACCACAAGCCATTCAAAATCCTTACATTTCTGTTTAACAAGAGAATGATATAATCTTTGTATTAAATCTGCTCGATTATATGTCGGGGTAAATACGGTAATATATGGATTTTTATTTTCTTTCATTTCTACTCTGCCTTTCTCGACTATTTTGCCAAATAATCTGTACCAAATTTATTTGAAGAATTCTCTGAAACCGCCATATATAACATACCGCCAATGCAGCGATATACAAAAACAGCACAAGGATAGCATCGATATACTGATAAATCAATAAAGAAACCAACACCATCAGGCATGAGCTATAAGAAGCAGCGGATAAGGATACTTGGCAGCTTTGTTTTAATTGAATCAGACGAAGAATCATAAGCACAAAAAAAGAAAACGCAAGAACCAAAACCGCACCTTGAATCCCCATAAGCACCGCACCCGTTCTCGCCAAAATAAGATTGATTGCCGCCGCAGCCACTGTACTGATTAAAATAAACGATGTTTTTTTCTCCGTCATAAAAAGTGTTCCCAAAAATCCTGCAACCGCATTTGCCGACACCCCAATCATAAGAATTGGAACCACCTCCGAAGCGCGATTATACTCACTTCCAACCAGATAAGGAAATACGATTTTAATTCCAATACATAATGCAGCACAGCCAAAAAACACAGTCGTAAACAAAAGATCCACACATTTTTTATAAGTTGCCTTTCTATTTTCCTCTTTCGCTATCATATAGGCCATCTCATTCCACGCAAATTGAAATACATTGACTGCAATAATCGCTGTATTCGCAAGGCTATTCGCAATCGCATAAATTCCATTTTCATAAGACCCCAGCTCTCGATTGATTATCAATTTTGTAAAACCACTGAGCAGCCAATAGGATATAGCGGAGATACATAGCGGAATCGAAAATTTCAGCATCTGTTTTATTCGATCCAGATTGGGCCTATGTTTTATCACTCTTTTTAAAACCTTTAACGACAATTCAATCAGAATGATCTGTGCCAGACATCCAAGCATCTGCGCCAAATAAAGCGAGACGATTCCCATCCTCCATTTCAAGATAAAAACTATATTACACAATGCTGCAAGAAAAGTATTGACAGCGCCGGAATATGCAAATAATTTATTCTTCAAAAAAGCCCTTGCCATAAAAGAATACAAATATTGCAGTCCCAACACCAGCCCATAAAAAAACACATAAACTGGATTTTGAAATCTCAATACATGTAGAGCTATGAAA
>CAMWWW010000117.1 GCA_947178015.1 uncultured Clostridia bacterium | reverse complement strand
ACGAATGGTTGCCACAATCTATATTTTCTGTTATAATTTGTTGATACACGAACATGGATAACTGTATATATGAGGTTGTGCTGAGAAATACTATGCGAAAACCAAGCTTTCCTTCAGCACGTAAAATATACAAGGTACGAATGTACGGTATAAGCCGTTATAGGGATGGTTCAGCCCGAATTTACGCCTGTGGAGATAGTAGGTTACGAGGTCTGCGAAGCAGGAAGCCCATTGGCTTTAGACAATGGGTAGTTCACTCAAAGAAAAACTCTTTGACAAAATATATATCCTGTGCTATACTCGTCTTTGTGCAGTAACCTGTACTCGGTATTCGGAAGCTCCAACCGATGCTTAGTGCTGGGGATAATTATAAAATTCAGGAGGATGAAACATGATTTCAAAGGAAAAGAAAGCAGAGCTTGTCAAAACTTATGGAAGGACACCGAATGATACCGGTTCACCAGAGGTTCAGATTGCGATTCTTACAGAGAGAATTACAGAGCTTACAGAGCATCTGAAGAAGAACCCGAAGGATCATCATTCCAGAAGAGGTCTTTTGCAGATGGTTGGTCAGAGAAGAGGTTTACTTGACTATTTGAAGAAGACAAATCTGGACGGCTACCGTGCTCTGATTGAAAAGTTGAACATCAGAAAGTAATGAAGCATAAGGGGCGGAGCGATCCGCCTCATTTTTTCCGCCTGAAGATAAATTCCGGGACCACTGAAGTGTGCATGATAAGTCGTGCATAGTTCAGTAGTTTCGGTATCTTCGGCTGGAAGTTGAAAAGCAGAAGGAGGTACAATATGTACAAGAGTTTTACAATGGAATTAGCCGGAAGACCTCTGAGAGTGGATGTCGGCAGAGTGGCGGCGCAGGCAAATGGTGCAGCATTTATGCATTATGGGGACACAGTAGTGCTCTCCACAGCGACAGCTTCCGATGCACCAAGAGAAGGAATTGATTTCTTTCCTCTAAGCGTGGAATATGAGGAAAAACTATATGCAGTTGGAAAGATACCGGGCGGTTTTAATAAAAGAGAGGGAAAGGCATCAGAAAATGCCATTTTGACCTCCCGCGTGATTGACCGACCGATGCGCCCGCTGTTTCCAAAGGATTATAGAAATGATGTCACATTAAATAATATGGTGATGTCTGTAGATCCAGAGTGCAGCCCAGAGTTGACAGCTATGTTAGGTTCTGCGATTGCAACGGCTATCTCAGATATTCCATTTGACGGACCGTGCGCGACGACGCAGATTGGTCTGATTGATGGAAAATTTGTGATAAATCCAAATGCAGCACAAAATTTAGTTTCTGACCTTAAGCTGACCGTGGCGTCCACCAGAGAGAAGGTAATTATGATTGAGGCGGGGGCAAATGAAGTCCCTGAGGATAAGATGATAGAGGCTATCTTTGAGGCGCACAGGGTAAATCAGGAAGTGATTGCATTTATCGATCAGATTGTTGCTGAGTGCGGCAAGCCGAAACATTCTTATACAAGTTGTGCCGTGCCAGAAGAGCTGTTTGCAGCGATAAGAGAGATTGTTACGCCGGAGGATATGGAGGAGGCAGTCTTTACCGATGAGAAACAGAAAAGGGAGGAGAATATCCGCGAAGTCAAGGAGAAGCTTTTAGAAGCTTTTGCCGACAAGGAGGAATGGCTTCCCCTTCTGGATGAGGCGCTTTATCAATACCAGAAAAAAACAGTGCGAAAGATGATTCTCAAGGATCACAAAAGACCAGACGGCAGACAGATCACACAGATTCGCCCACTTGCGGCAGAGATCGATATAATTCCAAGGGTACATGGATCGGCTATGTTTACCAGAGGGCAGACACAGATCTGTACGGTCACTACGCTTGCTCCGCTTGCTGAGGCGCAGCGTCTGGATGGTCTGGATGAAAACGAGACAAGCAAGCGCTATATGCACCATTATAATTTCCCGTCCTATTCCGTTGGAGAGACAAAACCGTCCAGAGGACCGGGACGCCGCGAGATTGGTCATGGTGCGCTTGCTGAGAGAGCGCTTGTGCCAGTGCTTCCAAGTGAAGCAGAATTCCCATATGCGATCCGAACGGTTTCGGAGACCTTTGAGTCCAACGGTTCCACTTCGCAGGCTTCCATTTGTGCGTCAACCATGTCTTTGATGGCGGCTGGAGTGCCGATTAAAAAGGCGGTGGCGGGAATTTCCTGTGGATTGGTGACAGGAGAGACGGATGATGATTATATCGTGTTGACGGATATTCAGGGGCTGGAGGATTTCTTTGGTGATATGGACTTTAAGGTGGCGGGTACACAGGAAGGTATCACGGCGATTCAGATGGATATTAAAATCCATGGCCTGACAAGACAGATTATTGAAGAAGCGATTGCTAGAACCAGAGAGGCAAGGCTCTATATTCTGGATGAGGTGATGGCTCCTGTGATTCGGGAACCAAGAGCGGAGGTTGGAGCGTATGCGCCGAAGATCATTCAGATTCAGATTGATCCGGCAAAAATTGGCGATGTGGTAGGACAGAGAGGAAAGACCATCAATGCTATCATCGAGGAGACAGGTGTCAAGATTGATATCACGGACGACGGTGCTGTATCGGTATGTGGAACAGATCAGACAATGATGGATAAAGCGGTGCAATATATACAGACGATTGTCACAGATTTTGAAGAAGGGCAGATATTTACTGGAAAGGTTATTAGTATAAAAGAGTTTGGCGCATTTCTGGAATTTGCTCCGGGCAAGGAAGGAATGGTTCATATTTCCAAGATCTGTAAAGAGAGGATCAACCGCGTGGAGGATGTGCTGACGCTGGGCGATGTGGTGAAGGTAGTATGCCTTGGCAAAGACAAGATGGGTAGGATAAGCTTCAGCATCAAGGATGTGAAAGCCGCAGAGGCAAAGCTTAAAAATCAAGAATAACAAAAAAGATCGGGAACAGCTTAAAGAGAAAGCTGCTCCCGTTTTTTATGTACACGGGCGCCCAAAAGAAATGAAAATTACCCTTTTTCCAGCTTCTTTACTCTTTACACAGAATTGAGTTTTCATATATAATACACTAAAGTTTTTTGAGGTATTAGAAAGGCGGGGATTGGTATGAAAGCTTTGATAGCGGATGATGAGGATTATACAAGAGAAGGATTGATTGAGGCTGTTGATTGGGAGAAATTTGGTGTAGATGAGATTATGCAGGCGGTGAACGGTGCGGAGGCAGCCCGGATTGCACAGTGGTTTCGGCCGGATATTGTTATCTCTGATATTCGTATGCCGCAGATGGATGGGATTGCATTTGCAGAAAGACTGTTTCAGACTTGCCCGGAGAGCCGGATTATATTTATCAGCGGCTATATGGAAATTGAGTATTTAAAAAGTGCCATTCAGCTTGCAGCCATAGATTATATAGAGAAGCCGGTGGATTTGCTGGCGTTGGACAGAGCGATCGCAAGAGCTGTGGAGGATATCCGGCGCATCAATCAGGGAAAAGCAGCTGTGGAGGAGTATTATGAGCTGCAACAGCAAAAGCTGTTTCGGCTACTGACAGAGAAAGAGGTTGATAAGAGAACACTTGGTAAGCTTTTTCAGGAGACGGGAATTCTTGTGAAAGGAGGCTGCTTTCAATGCTTGACGGCGATAGTTCGGCGGGAATCTGAAAGCGGAGGCGGAGAGACATGGCGAACGGAACTTATCAAAGAAATGATACAAGATGCTGGTTTTGGGGTTGTTTCTAATTATAATGCAGAAAAAAGGCAGTATGAATTTATTGTTTCGTATCAGGAAGAAGAGCAGTATCGTCTTATGCCTCTTTATTATAAGATTTTGGATAGAATACCGGAGCTATGTATTGGTATGGGCGTGGAAGCACAGAATTACCATAATGTGCATAACAGTTACAAAACGGCCAATATGGCGATAAATTGTGCATTTTATCAGGCGGATCAGAGGCTGTTTGGCATTGACGAGACGATTATGCAGAAGACGTTTATTAATCCAAGCATCTATGGGGAATTTCTTCAGGTAATGTCAGAATCTACATTGCATTTGGAACAGTGGTGCAAGGAATTGTTTGAACAACTTAACTTGCGCAAATATTACCACAAGGAGCAGGTGTATACTTTGCTGATCGCTTTTTTTAATGCTTTGTATCAGAAATATCCCTATCTGTACGATGCGCATCCGTCCATCCGATGTGAGGAAGATATCGCAGCGTATATGATGGAGCTGGGGACGTTGGGGGAGATCCGGGATCTGTTTTTTCAGATAATGGATTTTATGAAGGAGTACCAGCAGGAACAGTCAGGATACAGCAGGATTGTGTGTGGTGTGCGGGAATATATTACAGAACATTATCAGGAGGAGTCTTTGAGTGTGACGAAGATCGCAGAAGAGCTGCACCTGTCGTCTGCTTATCTGAATGTTCTGTTTAAGCAGGAGATGAAAATGACGATAAAGCAGTATTTGAGTAATTATCGGCTGGATAAGGCAAAGCGTATGCTGGAACAGGGATATGATAAAATTACGGAGATTGCGGAGAAGTGCGGATATGCAAATGCCAATTATTTTGCCAAAGTATTTCGGGAGGTGACGAATATGACGCCAATGGAATACCGCAGGCAGAATGGGGGCGATGAAAGTTAGCAGTAGGTTGATAAAACTATGGTGTTATAAATTGTCTCTCAGCACAAAGATCATTATTCTGGTCTGTCTGGCGGGAATGTTTCCAATAGGTGTTGGTTTGGTGATTTCTGTGAAGGGAATTCAGCAGCAATCCTATAATCAGCAGATGTATGCACTGAATCAAGGCTATGAGCAGACGTCACAGGCGCTTGAGGATAAACTGTCCCGTCTGCATCATATTTCCACCATGCTTGCGGTGAATGATATGGTGAATTTAAGTCTGAAGCTGACAGGAGAGGAGAAGGCACTTGCGCAGAAGCTTGCGGATTTTGAAAATATTGATTCCTATGCATATGGCATGGAGATGGCATTTGAAACCAGTAATATCTGGTTTTATGTAGATGATGCGCTGCCAGTGGTCAACGACAGCAGAGGACGATATCGTTCTATAAATACTGCCAAGCAGACGGAGTGGTATAAAGAGTTGATGAATAATCACGGCACTCCCACGTGGATTTGTTTCAGTGAAGACAAGTATGATACAAGCCAGACATATGTAGCGATTGCTAGAGAGCTTTGGGATCAAGAGGATTATTCTAAGGATATTGGTGTTCTGGCGGTCTCGCTGGAGCGAGATATTTTGGAAGAGATGATGATAGGGACGGTGGAGGGACAGGCAGTTTATATGGAGACAGAAGAGGGAAATCTGCTGGCCGCAAACGGGGAAGAGAATACGCTTCTCAGGATTCCTTTTGGCATCAGAAATGAAAAGCATCCTGAATTTCATGAAATTCTGCTGGACGGGAAGGCTTGTATGGTACGGAGCCAGCTTTTAGAGTCAACAAATGTATATCTGGTATCTGTCGTTGACAAGGAACGTCTGATGCAGACGACAAATGTAGCAAATGTTGGAATTGCCATATGGTATTTGCTGATATGTTTGGTGATACTGATTGTATTTATTCCATTGACCCGATCCATAACGAAAAGGCTGAGGCTATTAAAAACACAGATAATGCTTGTTCAGAATGGTGTGTTTCAAAAAATTGAGAATGGGGAGGATTATTCGGATGAGATAGGACAACTTATCGGCCAGTATAACAGCATGACGGAACAGGTATCTGGTCTGCTTCAGGAGCAGTATGTGATGGGACAGGAGAAAATACAATTGGAGCTGAAAGCATTACAATCCCAGATCAATCCGCATTTTCTATATAATACACTTGATATGATCAATTGGATGGCGCAAAAAAACGAGACGGACAATATTCGGAGTGTGGTGCAGTCCATGTCAAATTTTTACCGTCTGACCTTGAGCAGGGGACAGGATATTGTATCGATCGGCGACGAGGTACGTATGTGTGAGGCATATATGGAAATTCAGAGGCGCCGGTACAGAGGGAGGATTCTCTATGAGGCGGAGGTGGATGAGGATATTCTTGGCTGTCTGATTCCTAAGATTACGCTGCAGCCATTTCTGGAAAATGCCATTGTACATGGTATTAACGAAAAAGAGGATGCGAGAGGTGTCGTTATCTTAAATGGTTGGATGGAGGATAAGCGAATTACGCTGAGCGTGATGGATGACGGGAAAGGGATATGGGTGGATGAAAATGAAAAAAAGAAATCTGCAGCCGGGAGTCAGTATGGTATGGAAAATATTAGAAAGCGTCTGACATTATATTATGGAGAAGAAATTCCGATTCAGATTGAAAGCTCGCCCGGCGTGGGGACTTGTGTTATTATCAGTATTCCCATTAGGAAAAAGGAATAAAAACGAGAAAGGGTTATGGTGGGGTGTGGAAAAAAACAAGATACAGCTTATGTGGTATGCAGTTTTGTTTGTGCTGATGCTGACAGGCTGCTGTGCGAAGGACGAGATACAGCAGATTCAGGAGACAGCAGCCGTTGAAAATCTGCGTGTAATTATGATGGGAAAAGAACCAGAAGATGGGATGGAGGAGTTGTATGAGGAGCTGGATGCGCTGACAGTTCCCGAATTGAACTGCCGGGTACGTTTTACCTTTGTTCCTTGGGGAAATGAAAGAAAACAACTGAATATCGCGGTAGCTTCTGGGGAGTATGACATTATTCCGGGAGGTGTTTTCTCGGATTATCAGATTCAGATTTCAAAGAACGCATTTCTGAATTTAAAGGATTATTTATATTTGGTTCCAGAATTAGTGGAGCATTACAATTATTATGAGGGATATCTGGAAAAATGGGAAGTGGACGGCGGATTATACGGGATTCCGCAGTTTAGTTCCAGCAGTCTGCTGCATGATAACGAGGGATTTTTCTATCGGGAAGATTTGCGGCAGAAGTGGAACTGTTCGGATATTGTCAGTCTGGAAACCATGGAGGAATATTTGTATACAGCGAAAAGAGATCCACAGTACCGGGATGAAGTGCTAATAACAGATAATCGTATTTGGCAGTCATTGTGGATTATGCTGGCTGGGGATCGGTATTGGGAAGTAAGCAGTATGCAGGAA